>CAJTUQ010000040.1:12413-17294 GCA_910579335.1 uncultured Dorea sp.
AGCCATAATAATTAATTGGATCCGAAAAGCAAAAGCTTTCCTCTCTCTCCGGATTCGGGGACATCTGTGCAGATACGGCATCTGCTTTCCCGGATGAAATCAGGCCAAGAAGTCCGCTGAAATCAGCATATTCCCACTTTACCTCAATCCCTGTCCTCTTGGAAAATTCATTCCAAATATCAACGTCATATCCTTTTAATTCGCCGTCTTCCTCAAACTCAAACGGCTCATATCCCGGAGATGTCGCCACTGTAACAGAATCAACGGCAAGCCCTAAATCCAGGATGCCGCCTGCATTCTCTCCCTCAGCATCTTCCGTTCCTGCATTGTCTGTGCTTTCCGTCTCCTCCGCTTCTGTCTTAGATGCTTCTTCTTCGCTTTCAGTGCCTGCACTGCTGCATCCCGCTAACAGCATCGCACACATTACAGTGCACATAAATATACTGACAAATTTTCTTCTCATCTTGTATCCTCCTCATTTCTTATGTCTTTTATTTATGTGGATAAATTATCTCATCAATCTGTTTTTAAAGCAATTTGATATTTATAATATATCCATTGATTTATAGATAATATCTATATCCAGCCCCGCGTTTCTATTTTTCATGTTTTTCCGGCTCTAAATCTCCAAGCGGGACCACGCCCGTCCAGCAATACAATTCCCACATGTGTCCCGTACTGTCGATAAAATAAACACAGTACGCATTCCATTCATAGCTCCTTGGTTCCGTTATAAATTCTACTCCCTCATCCTTTAATTTTCTGTAAACCTTGTCTAAATCTTCTCTGCTTTCGCAACGGATCGCCTGCTGGTCGCAGTACTTTACTTTCGACATAGCCTCCTTCCCGATATTATCCTCCAGATGCTTACGCTGCCACAAAAAAAACTCCGTTTCATCTCCAAGCGGAAAACCCGCGAAAGTCTCGTCAATCCTTGCGGGCTCATACCCGAAAATCTTTGTAAACTCCGCCGCTGTTTTGTATACGTCGTCCACCAGATAACCGTGCGCTCTATGCTGTACCATTAAATCATCTCTCCTTTCACCCGCAATTCCCAGATCATACCTTCCCCGTCTCTGAAAAAGCATCCGATTTTTCCGATTTGACTCAAACCTTTCCCCTTCATTTCCTGCTTTTGAGCCTCCAATTCATTTGGGGTATCGTAAAGCCATGTACAAAACGAACCTGTAGGGATATCTGCTTCAGTTATATTCAAATTATCAAACAGATACCGTTTTTCCACCAGGCCGAATTTCAACGGGGAGCTTGTATCCATCATTAAAAAATCAGCGCTTTTTTGTTCCTCTATCCAGCCGAAAAACTTTTTGTAATACTCCTCTGATTGTGCTATGCTGTCGACAACCAGCATATACGCATACTTTTTCATAAAATCTCTCCTTTACATCACAAAATCACTAATCTTATTATCGCATTATCATCAACGCAGCACAAATAGATATACTTGATAAATAATGAACACTTATTTAATTTGTCAATTTGAAAACTCTTTCTTTATTCCTTATAATAGAAATCAGAAAGTCTAATATAGCATGAGGGGTGATTCATTTGAAAATTTTAGGGACAAACTTGTGTATTGAATGTCGCAGGGCAGTGGAACGTCTGCAGCAGTTGGGAATGAAATACGAATATACAGATTTCACAGACTCTATAGAGGAATTAAAAGAATTTATTAAATTCAGGGATGCCCACAAGGAGTTTGATTTTGCAAGAGCAGAAGGAAAAATCGGGATTCCATGCTTCTTGTTTGAAAACGGAGAGTTTACTTTTGACCTTGAAGACGCAATTGCAAAATTACGACAATCTAGTCTCTCATAAAAAGGAGCCTGATTACTGACTAAAGTCTTAGTAATCAGGCTCCTTTTATGATTGATTATCTGCAAAGCATCTCAAACCCTGCCTTTATATTATCAAGAACCCTTTTTAAGTTTTCTCTCGGACAGGCCAGATTCAGCCGCACATACTGCCTGCCCGCTTCTCCAAATTCCCTTCCGTCACTGGGCAGCACACCGCATTTATCCCGCCAGAATCCCATGATATCATCTTCTGTCATCCTCATTGCGCTGCAGTCTATCCACAAAAGATATGTCGCATCTGATTGCGGCACCCTAAGAAGCGGCAGATTATTTTTGATATAATTTACCGTCAGTTCCCTGTTTTCTTTTATATACTCGTACACTGCATCAAACCAGTCTTCGCTTTCCAGATATGCTCCCACAGTAACGTCCTGCGCAAAAGAATGCTCAAACGGATATGCCATCGCACTCATCGTATCTTTAATCATCTGCTTCATCTTATATCCCTGCACCAGCAGCGCCGCCGTCTGTATTCCCGCCACATTAAAGCTTTTTCCGGGTGAAATGATTGTAATTGCCGGCACATTATATTCGCCGGCGATTTCTCTCACCATTATATGCCGTCCGGAAAACACAAAATCATAATGTACCTCATCAGAAATAATAAATAAATTGTACTTTTTACAAAATGAACATATTTTTCTTAATTCGTCCTCTGTCCATACGGTTCCGGTTGGATTATGCGGATTACACAGGAGAACCCCTTTTGTTTTTTTACTTACCTGTCTTCGCATATCCTCAAGGTCAAACGTAAACCGGCCGTTTACTTCAAGCAATCTGCTTTCAGATACGATACGGCCGCAGCCCTTGATTACATTATAAAAATTTCCGTAAACCGGAACATTTACCAGAATTTCATCGTTCTTTTCAGTAAATGTCTGCAATACCGCACTCAAACCGCTCATCGAACCCGCGCAATAAAGGATATCGTCATTTTCCAGGCTGCAGCCGTGCCGTTTCTTCAGCCAGTATTTAACCGCATCGTAATACTTGTCTGACAGCAGCTCATACCCAAACACACCCTCCTCCACTCTCTCGCTTAATCGCTTTGCAATGGCGGGGGAGACGCTAAATTCCATATCCGCCACCCACATTGGATATAAAACTTTGCCGCTGTTCTCTAAATTTTTCGCTTTCCACTTAAATGAATTTGTCCTAGACCTGTCAATCGTATCGTCAAACTGATATTTCATATCTTCCATCCTTTATTTTTTAAATTTTTGCTATATCTACCAGCGTCAGCTTTCGGATATTTGTATTCTCCAGACTCGTGATTAGCGCTTCTGCCGTATCAATGGCCGTCAGCACATTCACTCCTGTCTCAATAGCATTTCTGCGTATCACAAAACCGTCTTTCGAACGCTCCGCCCCTTGGGACGGCGTGTCGATTACAAGATCTATTTTATGTCCGAGAATCAAATCCATAAGATTCGGAGACTCCTGCTCAATCTTATTGACTGCATTGACTTTCACTCCCGCTGATTTCATCACCTCTGCGGTTCCTCTTGTAGCGAAAATACGGTATCCGATTCTTTCAAACCTGCGTCCGATTTCCACAGATTTTTCCTTATCCTCATCGCGAACGGTAATTATCATGTTCCTATGCTTCGGCAGCTTAATGCCGGCTCCAAGAAATGCTTTATAAAGCGCCTCGTCAAAAGTTTTTGCTATACCAAGACATTCCCCCGTTGATTTCATCTCCGGCCCTAAGCTGATATCTGCGCCGCGGATTTTTTCAAAAGAAAATACCGGCATTTTGACGGCAAAATAATCCGCCTCCAATGCAAGCCCCGGTTTATAACCAAGTTCTTGTATCTTTTTACCCATAATTACCTTCGATGCAAGCGGCACGATTGGTATGCCCGTAACTTTGCTGATGTAAGGCACCGTCCGGCTGGAGCGGGGATTCACCTCAATTACGTACACCTCTTCCCCGCACACGATAAACTGTATATTAATCAATCCTATTACATGAAGCGACTTCGCCAGCTTCTTTGTATAATCTTCTATAATCCGCTTTGTCTTTTCAGAAACGCTCTGAGCCGGATAAACAGAGATACTGTCGCCGGAATGGATGCCTGCGCGCTCGATATGCTCCATAATCCCTGGAATCAGAATGTCCTCACCGTCACATACTGCATCCACCTCAATCTCTTTTCCCTGAAGATATTTATCTACCAAAATAGGATGATCCTGCGCTGTCTGATTGATAATCCCAATAAACTCCTCGATATCATGGTCATTTATCGCTATCTGCATCCCCTGTCCGCCAAGCACGTAGGACGGACGCACAAGCACCGGATAGCCAAGCTCATCCGCCACTCTTTTCGCCTCTTCTGCCGTAAATACCGTACCTCCTTGAGGTCTTGGGATTCCGCATTTTTCCAGAATCCCATCAAACAGCTCTCTGTCCTCTGCGGCATCTACATTCTCCGCAGAAGTACCGAGTATCGAAACGCCCATTTTTATGAGAGATTCCGTAAGCTTGATCGCAGTCTGGCCCCCGAACTGCACGACCGCTCCGTCCGGTTTTTCCAACTCAACGATGCTCCTGACATCCTCAGGCGTTAACGGCTCAAAATACAGCTTATCTGCAATATCAAAATCCGTACTTACCGTCTCCGGATTGTTGTTTACGATAATCGTCTCATATCCTTCTTTAGAAAATGCCCACGTACAGTGTACGGAGCAGAAATCAAACTCGATTCCCTGTCCGATGCGGATCGGGCCGGAGCCAAGCACCAGCACCTTCTTTTTGCCGGAAGTCCTTTTTACTTCATTCTCGCTGCCGTATACCGAATAGTAATAGGGGGTCTTTGCCGCAAACTCCGCCGCACAGGTATCCACCATCTTATAGGCGGCCGTGATACCGTTCTTGTTACGCATGTCAAAGACTTCATCCGCCGTTTTCCCAGTGAGGGCGGAAATCACATGATCCGGAAACTCCAGCCTTTTCGCTTCCCGCAAAAGCTCTGCAGTCAAAGTCTCGTTCCGAAGTCTCTGCTCC
>CAJTUQ010000040.1:17361-23333 GCA_910579335.1 uncultured Dorea sp.
AAATATCATGTATCTTATCATAGCTTACGCCCCGTCGGAGCGCTTCTGCAATTTTCCAAAGCCTCCTGTCGTCCACTGCCGCCAACTCCTCTAACAGCTCTTCCCTGGACAGACCGGAATAATCATAGGACAGCAGACTGTCCACATGCTGTTCCAGAGAGCGGACAGCCTTCATCAGCGCCCCCTCAAAATTATCACAAATGCTCATAACCTCTCCGGTCGCCTTCATCTGCGTAGTCAGCGTACGTTTCGCACTGATAAATTTATCAAATGGAAGCCTGGGTATTTTAACCACACAATAATCAAGCACCGGTTCAAAACTCGCATAGGTCTTTTTTGTCACTGCGTTTTTAATCTCGTCCAGCGTATAACCGAGAGCTATCTTCGCCGCAACCTTTGCAATCGGATAACCTGTCGCCTTAGATGCAAGCGCCGAAGAACGGCTGACACGGGGATTTACTTCTATGACGCAATACTCGAAAGTATCCGGATGAAGGGCATACTGTACGTTGCACCCTCCGGTGATATTCAGCTCACTGATAATATTTAGGGCGGATGTACGGAGCATCTGATATTCTTTATCCCCAAGCGTCTGAGAGGGCGCCACTACAATGCTGTCTCCTGTATGGACTCCCACGGGGTCAATATTTTCCATGTTGCACACGGTGATGCAGTTGCCATTTCCGTCACGCATCACCTCGTACTCAATCTCTTTCCAGCCGGCGATGCAGCGCTCCACAAGCACCTGCCCCACACGGGAAAGCCGGAGTCCGTTCTCTAAAATCTCCACGAGCCGTCCCCTGTCCTGTGCGATGCCTCCGCCGCTTCCACCGAGCGTATAAGCGGGTCTTAGCACAACCGGATAGCCGATTTTTTCAGCGAATTTCACGCCTTCCTCCACGCTCTCCACCACAAGGGACGCAGCGCACGGCTCCCCGATTTTTTCCATTGCAGTTTTAAATTCCAGCCGATCCTCCGCCTTCTTAATCGTCTCCGACGTAGTGCCGATCAGACGCACGTGATTCCTCTTTAAAAATCCGTTCTCCTCAAGCTCCATTGCGAGATTCAGCGCCGCCTGTCCGCCCAGCGTAGGCAGTACGCTGTCAGGCATCTCTTTTAATATAAGCTGTTCTACCACCTCTGCGGTAAGCGGCTCAATATAGACCCTGTCCGCTATATCTTTATCCGTCATAATCGTCGCCGGATTGGAATTTAAGAGCACGACCTCAACGCCTTCTTCTTTTAAAGAACGGCAGGCCTGCGTACCTGCGTAATCAAATTCCGCCGCCTGTCCGATGACAATGGGGCCGGAGCCAATCACTAATACTTTTTTAATCTCTTTATTTCTCGGCATTATCTTGCTCCTTTCATCATATCCATAAATCTGTCAAACAGATAGCCTGTATCCTGCGGCCCCGGACATGCTTCCGGATGGAACTGCACCGTAAAAATATTCTTCCCGATGTAAGAAAACCCTTCGTTTGTTCCATCATTGACATTGACAAATGCCTCCCGCGCAATCGAACTTCCGAGAGTACCGGCATCTACCGCATACCCGTGATTCTGAGAGGAAATGTACACTCTGCCATTACTCAAGTCCTTAACCGGATGATTCCCGCCCCGGTGTCCGTATTTCAATTTATAAGTCTTTGCTCCGTTTGCCAGAGCCATAAGCTGATGTCCGAGACAGATTGCAAAAATCGGAATGTCTGTGCGGTAAAGCTTTTTGATTTCTTCAATAACCGAAGTACATTGTTCCGGGTCTCCCGGCCCGTTGGACAGCATGATTCCGTCCGGATCTGACGCGATAATGTCCTCTGCCGCCGTAGACGCCGGATATACCGTAACAAAACATCCCCGTCTATTTAAAGATTTTGCTATATTATTCTTTGCTCCAAAATCCATAAGTGCAACCTTCGGCCCGTTTCCTTTTAACACATCCGGCTCCCCGCAGGTAGTCTCAGACACCACGTCTCCCACACGGTACGCCTTAATCTTTGGAAGAATCTCTTCCAAAACATAATCTTCGTTGACCGTAATCATGCCGTTCATAGTTCCCTTTTCCCGCAAAATCTTCGCAAGCGCCCTCGTATCGATACCGGCAATCCCCGGTATATCCTGTTTTTTCAAAAATTCCTGAATCGTCCCCACGCACCGGAAATTGCTTGGTATTCTTGACAGCTCCCTTACAATGTAGCCTTTGGGCCAAGCCTTCTTTGATTCCATATCCGGTGTAACGCCGTAATTTCCAATAAGCGGATAAGTCATCACTACCGCCTGTCCCGCATAAGAAGGGTCAGTGAGCACCTCAAGATACCCTGTCATTGAAGTATTAAAGACAATCTCGCTGATTACCTCTCTGTCGGAACCAATGCTCGTCCCGTCAAAGACCGTTCCATCTTCCAAAATAAGAAATGCTTTCATAATCACCTGTTTCCTTCCATAAAAAAGGCAGTATGTGCATGCACAACCGCCCTGTTGTAAACCTCATTGTCCCAGACATATAAGTCCTTTTAAATTGTAAGAATTATACTACATCTCCTCCCGATTTTCAACTATGAATTTATTCGTACTGCCAGTATACAACGATTTTATTAAGCTCCGGGTCATCCATGTAGGTATACTTCACCTGTTCAAGATTATACTGTTTGGCAAGATCCTGCGCCGCCTTGTCAATCAGATTCCCAAAAATGTCATTATGCGCCGTATTATAATTATCAGCGTCCGAGAATTTGAATACAGAAGGGTTCGCCCTTACCGAAATCGTATCATTCATCACCTTCAATACTCTGGCGCTGTCATATTCCTCATAATACATTCCGTTTACAACGTAATAATTGTAATCCATCTTCGTGCACTCCGGAAGCTTCGTATCCGCATCCGGCATGTGAGTCTTCCGAAGCTCTCGGTCATCGCAGCACATATAGTCGTAACTTACATAATCATTGGCTATTGCCTCCTGAGAGCTAAGAAATACCGGATCGCCCCACGTTGTATCCACATAATAGTAATCTCCCTCGCATATCACCAGATTCCACGCATGGCCCTCGCCGCTTCTGACCGTTCCGGTCACATATGTACAGAAGACGCCAAGACGCTCCAAAAGATACTGTGCCGCCTTAGAATAGCCCGCACATACAGAACGCTTATGTGCGAACACGCTGTAAATATTTTGGTTATCCTCCGCCAGCGCATCGTATTCTACCGTGTTCACTATATACTCGAACACATAGAGAATTTTATCGTAATCTGAGGCGTCCGGACTTATCCCTTCCAGGCACCTTTTTGCCTCCGCCTCAATCTCTGCCTGCCGCTGCTCTTTTTCTTCTGCTGTGCAGCTGTAAACAGGTTCTAAAACCGTATATTCCTCCGCTCCCTCATAATGCGTCGCTTTTGCAGTCCCGTCGCACCAGAACATATCCGGCCTGTCTTTCAATACCCTTTCAAAAATCTCATTCGTGCGTTTTGCATCCGAAGAATGTATGTATATTTCAGGAGCAAGCTCCAAGGCTCCCTGCATAATCTCCTTGTATACCGTTTTCTCTTCCTCGTCAAGCTGTTCGTAATAAAATTTCCGCTTCACATCTTCTTCTTTTATCTTCACTTCCTGATAAGGTATCTCCGGTGCAAAATACTTGGCCGCCTCCTCTATAATTTTTTCTCTGTATATGACCGCTCCCACTGTTATCTCTAATAAAATCAAAAAGAACAGCACCCAGAACACCGTCCAAAGACACCCGTGCTTCTTCTTTCTTTTTCGCTTTACCTGCCCCATAACCGCTTCCTTTCGACATAATATTCTCTTTTATTATACGGATATGCAAATAAAATATCAATCAAAAAAACAGCTTCTTCCGTTTTATGCACAACTTTCCTTTTCCGGAATATTCTGATACTGATATAGCTTTTTTGAGGTTTGCACTATGCCTACATCTAATTCCATTACAGACACCCCGGATAAGGGACAGCTTCAAATCAATCTTACTTCTGAAATCACTTCGTCCCCTATCTCTGATGCTAACGTCAGCATCTCATATACCGGCGTACCTGACAGCCAGCTGGAGCAACTCACCACTGACTCATCAGGCCAGACAGAAACTATTGAGCTTGATGCGCCTCCTTTGGAATACAGCTTAAACCCTGACAACGAGATTCAGCCTTATTCAGAATACACCATTAATGTAACGGCTCCCGGTTATGAGCCTGTCAGCATTGCCGGAGCAGAAATTCTCCCCACCATTAAAGCGCTCCAAAACATCCAGATGCGGCCTGTTTCGACGGATGAGTCAACGGAAGAAGTTTTCGTCATTCCTGCTCATACATTATACGGAACCTATCCTCCAAAAATACCCGAAGATGAGATAAAGCCGGTTACAGAAACCGGAGAAATCGTGTTAAGCCGCGTGGTCGTCCCTGAATATATTGTCGTCCACGACGGAAGCCCAAGAGATACAACTGCGAAAAACTACTATGTAAAATATAAAGACTACATTAAAAACGTGGCTTCCAGCGAAATCTATGCAACATGGCCTGCGAATACGATACGTGCAAATGTGCTTGCGATTATGTCGTTCACGTTAAACAGAGTTTACACCGAATGGTACAGAAACAAAGGATATGATTTTACCATCACTTCCTCTACTGCTTTTGACCATAAATGGATTCCGGAACGCAATATCTATGATACGATCTCCGTTATCGTAGATGAACTGTTCTCTAATTACTTGTCCCGCCCCAATGTCCGTCAGCCGATTCTAACACAATACTGCGACGGCCGGCAGGTACAATGTCCGAATTGGATGACACAATGGGGTTCAAAATCCTTAGGTGACCAAGG
The DNA here is from genome assembly GCA_910579335.1 of uncultured Dorea sp. Classification (GTDB taxonomy): domain Bacteria; phylum Bacillota; class Clostridia; order Lachnospirales; family Lachnospiraceae; genus MD308. The sequence continues at coordinate 22,199 of CAJTUQ010000040.1, forward strand.
CTACACCCCTATTCAGATTCTCCGGTACTACTACGGGGAAAACATGTACATCAATACCGCCGAAGCCATCTCCGGCATCCCCGCATCATGGCCCGGCTACAATCTGACACAGGGCTCCACCGGCGACAAGGTAAGACAGATGCAGGAGCAGCTTGCCGTCATCTCCGGCGCCTACCCCGCCATCCCCAAAATCGCTGCCGACGGCATCTATGGTCCAAAAACGGCTGAAGCCGTCAGAGTATTCCAGTCAGTGTTCGGACTGCCGCGAACCGGTGTCGTAGACTATCCGACATGGTATAAAATCTCTGAAATTTACGTAGGCGTCTCCAGAATCGCCGAATTAACCTAGCGTATCAAATACCGGCTGCCACATTTACGGCAAACGTTAAAAACCCCTGAAACCGGCTGTTCCATAAAAAGCCGTTCAGGGGTTTCATCGTTTAAAACATCAATTCCTGCTGCTCAACCACCTCAATCTGCGACACTACCATTGTATCCGGGTCGTTCCCCCGCAAATGCTCCGCTCTCAAATACTGCATCCCATTCCGGAGACTCGCTGCAATCAGGTTCAGCACATAGATATTGTCAAAACGATTATAAATAGACTCTCCGCCAAGGCCTGTCAAACATATCATCTGCGTGTTGGTCTTTTTCGCTACGTCCATCAAAGGTTTTAAAAGATGCGCTGCGTTCGTCTGGGCAAACGGGTTGTCCATAATCAGAACCTTTCCCTCATTTCTGTCTGCAAAAATGTCTGTATCGTCTTTCCTCATATAATACAAAAGGCTGGACAATATGACAAATGCAGATAAAAATCCTTCCCCTCCGGAATTTCTTGCCACTTCTGCCCATGTAATCGGATATTCTCTCTGCTCTTCTATCTTATAAAGACGGATCTGCACATTGCCGATGCCGATTACCGTATCATACAAGTTCTTTGTCGTTATCTGTATCCCAAAATACTCTTGTGCATTCTCATTCTTTTCAAATAACTCCAGACCTTTGAGCGTCACCTTGTCAATCATATCCTGAAGACGGATACGGTACAAATTCTCATTTTCCTCCCACTCCGGAAGCAGTATTTTGAGCATCTTCACAGGACGGCTGCGAATAGAAATCGTGGAATTATGGTCTA
>CAJTUQ010000041.1:0-4000 GCA_910579335.1 uncultured Dorea sp.
CCACTCTTTACTTTAAGGGAGGCGGCAAAATCAGAATAGACGGAGCGGATAACAGCAATATTATCTCCGGAGGCGGAATTATTATTGACAGCGGAACAGTCACTTTGAACAAGAGAGGCGCCGCAGATTCTTGTAACGGCCAATACATTCAGGTAAACAAGCAGGGCTCATTATTCTGTTATGATACAAATACAAAGGATCCCGCCGAATTAGGCAGCATTGATTTGTATCAGGAAGGCGGCGCTGTGACGGCTGCAGGATTATATGAGATTGTCACAAAAGAAGAAGCCTTTAAAAACGATACCCTGCCAATCGGCGAAAAAGTTACTATAAAATACACAAACAGCAGCAATGCCACTCAGACGATTGACACAAATGTAAACAGCGAAGGACTTATCCCTATTGACGAAGAATTATTTGGGAAAACCGTAACCGTCGGCAGACAGCGCTTATTGGTTGACTCAAGGCCGGATACGTCCTCAGGCGCCAAAGCTACCAAGTCCAAAGAGAGCCATGCGCTCGAAGAGGACGGCGAAATCTCGAATATAGACGTGGGCAATACCGAATATGTAAAGGTCCCCGAAGAGGATAATGTAGACGGAAAAGCTATAACCTCCATGATAGAGCTTGACAAATATATCAAGGCGAAACACCTGACATGGGAAGAATTTAATTTCCCAACCGTGTCGTGCGGCCCCGGATACTATTATATACGTATTAAGGCAAACGGACAAAGCTTTGCAAGCAATCCCATCCGGCACGTCATTCATATTCAGGCAGGAGAAGCGCTGGAGCTTACCCCTCCGGATGGATTAAAAGCGGTTTACGGTTATCTGTCCGCTCCTGAAGGTCCGATTACCATCGAAAATTACGGCAGTGATACTATAACTATCAATGATGCGATTTTAAAGGACGGTACAAACAAAACTAACTTTACCATTTCGGATGCCAAAAATATCTCAATATCCGGCAGGAGCGGCAAGGGCGCCCCGATAACATCAAGTACGGATATAAAATTAACTCCTAAGACCGGTCTGGATGCGGGAACATACAAAGTAGACGTACAAATCAGTTACAAAATAGGTTCCAAAGGCAACGAGACCAGAGATGTGACCGTTACATTCGAAGTGGAAAAACAGGAACAGCCGCAGCCTACCGGATTGAGTGTAACGAATATTACTCATGACAGCGCCACTTTAAACGGCATTGATAAAAATCCTCAGAACAAAGACACTGACAGCGGCGTTGAGTATTGTTTCAGCGAAGACGGCGAATGGAACGATAAAACGAAATCCAGCGAGCCAAAATTTTCAAAGAAATTATCTCCGGGCACAAAATACTATTTTATGGCCCGCTATAAAGAAAGCAAGAACTATAAACCTTCTGAGCCTGTTATGACAGAGGCGGAAACAGAAAAAGCCACTACTATCTATTATGAAAAGCAGCAGTTAGTATTTCCGCACGATGACCGCGAATACACTATTGCTGTCGGAAAAGACGATAAGCCCCAGACATATAAGGATATTCTTAATATTAAGATTCCGGACGAATGGTGCGGAAAGACCATTACCGTAACAGACAAAACAAATAACGGCACGCAGAACATAACGATTCCTGCAATCCGCAAAGCCCCCACTCCAAAAGCAGTGGATGAAGTAATCATCGGTGCTAAGGGCGAGATTACAAATGTGGATACTTCGATGGAATTTAGGAAAAAATCCGGCAAAAACTGGATTGATAACTGGGAGGACTGCCCTGGCAAAAAGATTACGGAAGCAGAGCCCGGCGATTATCAGGTACGCAGAAAATTCGTCCCTGACAAGGAGTTTGCAAGTGCTTCCGCCACTATCACCGTACACAAAGGTCCTTCTATAGAAGTTCAGCTTCAGGGCGCTGATTTTGAAGAAATCCCTTACGGCACGCCGCGTTCCGGAAAGATTATTATCCAGAACCGCGATACGATTCCTGTTCGGCTTGAAGGTATCTCCTTATCCGCCGAAAACTTCGTAATTACCGAAGGCGAAAAGAGCATAGAGTCTGGCGATTCCGTAGAATGGGGCATCCAGCCGAAAGAAAAACTCAATGTAGGTACATATGAGTCCGATATTGTCGTATCTTATGACGACAGCCAGGACGACGGTTCAGATGACGGCTCAAACGATAACACCCCTGGCGGCGACACGGAAAATCCGGATGATAATACCCCTGGCGGCGACACGGAAAACCCGGATAATAATACCCCTGGCGGCGACACGGAAAACCCGGATAATAATACCCCTGGCGGCGACACGGAAAATCCGGATGATAATACCCCTGGCGGCGATGACACACAGGATACCGGTGATGCAAAAAAAGTTAAAGCTCAGGCTGAAGGTGATGCCAATGAGGTCACCGATGAAGAGGAGTCTAACATACGTACTGCTTCTATCGAAGTAAAAGCTACGATTATTAAAGCAGAGCAGCCAGATGTTCCTCCTGTACCGGCGGAAAAGAGCAAAACTGCCACCAGCATTACATTAGAGACCATTCCTAACAATCCTGCTACAGGCGCAAAAGCACAGTATAGCAAGGACGGTGGAAGAACATGGCAGGACAGCCCGACATTCACCGGTCTTTCTCCTAACAGAGAGTATACCTTTACGGCACGTTACGGTGAAACAGAAAATTATAATCCATCTAATCCAAGTAATGGAGAAATTGCAATCACTACTGCCGAGAAGGATGATAAAGATACAGACGGTGTAAAGTCCCAGACAACGGATGATGACAAAAAGTCTAACAATTCCAATAACAATGGCACCGGCACCGGCACAAACGGTAACGGCACCGGTACCGGCACAAACGGTAATGGCACCGGCACGAACGGCAACGGCAGTTCATCAGACTCAAAAGGTCTTTTGTCGTCAGCCAAGACCGGAGACCTCAACAACATCCAATTATGGGTAACTTTGATGATTGGCTCATATCTGTCATGCGCAGTGATTGTAAAGAACAGACTGAAAAAAGCAAAATCATAGGAACCAAGATTTAATACGAAAACAGGGAACAGCATTGCCGTTCCCTGTTTTTTGTATGACTTATATAACATTTTTCTATTTCCCCGCCTCTTATAGAGCCTGAAGTATCATAATATGATACTCCTCATCTTTAATAATTCTCTCCAGCACTTCATTTACACAATCGTCTTTTATCACATTGATATGCATTCTATACTGGTTGACCGCATCTCTCTCAGCCTCTATATCCGCCCTTATCATCTTCCGTATATCCACCGGAATGTCCAGATATTCCGGCGTCCACAGCTTTTGCCTGCCATTTTGGAATTTTGCCGTAAAGTCGACATCCCCACCCAGCAGGCTTATCATCTCTCCAAGCTTTTGCAGATGCATCATCTCTGCCATTGCAATTCCCAAAATCGTTTTTGCAAATTGACAGTTTTTACCTGACATCCTGTTTTCATTATTAATATACTGTGTAATTGCAGACATTTCGGACACCGCACCGCAATAATCGATGCTGAGCAGTTTTGCGTATGCGTGATTCTTCTCTCTAACTTGGACAGGCGGATAGGGCAAATCCATCATAATAGGCCTTATACCCATAAACTCGCACTTATTAGCCAACGGCTCTCTTTTTTCTTCCATAACATATTCTTTCCATACTATAGCCTTTACAGATAATATATTAGATTCAGGGCGCAATGTGCATCCATCTGTCCATAAACCTCTCCTGTAAAAGAAAAGAGCCTGTATAAACCTTTACAAGTAAAGACCCATACAGACCGCTCACTGCGGATGACAGGACTTGAACCTGCACGGGAAGCCCACTAGATCCTAAGTCTAGCGCGTCTGCCAATTCCGCCACATCCGCATAAAATATATAATTATCTTACTGAGCGTGCGGGGATTCGAACCCCGGACAACTTGATTAAAAGTCAAGTGCTCTACCACCTGAGCTACACGCCCATGCTGACTGGGCTAGTTGGATTCGAACCAACGAA
>CAJTUQ010000041.1:4119-23249 GCA_910579335.1 uncultured Dorea sp.
ATCTACCCACTGAATCAATAAATTCAGCAAAGTATCTCTTTATTAAATTTTCGTGGTTCTAACGAGCCTGGGGGGATTCGAACCCTCGACCTACGGCTTAGAAGGCCGTTGCTCTATCCAGCTGAGCTACAGACTCATAAGACTTAACTCCTAGAACTAACACTTCTTAATTCCTCGTTTTAAGGCTTTAAGAAAGCGGGTGATGGGAATCGAACCCACGTATCCAGCTTGGAAGGCTGGTGTTCTACCATTGAACTACACCCGCAAATCGGGGTGACAGGATTCGAACCTGCGACCTCCTGGTCCCAAACCAGGCGCTCTAGCCAAGCTGAGCCACACCCCGTTATTTTATTGTTTATATCCTGCTCCCCGTGACACAAGACATATTATATATGATGGTTCTCAGCTTGTCAATAACATTTTTTATTTTATTTCATTTTTTTCTCTTTTTGTCTCACACATACATTAATCGGATATCTGTCTGCCCATTTTCGTCAATTTTCATAATCATGTATGTGGGTTTACGCCCGGCCTGCCTCGGATACGCAATACTTCCGGGGTTTAAAATAATAAGCCCGTCCTCGTCCAAATACGAGGGCCTGTGCGTGTGCCCATACATCACGATATCCGCTCCCCTGTCTTTTGCCGACTTCTTCAAATACTCCTCATTCATGGACACATAATAAGAATGCCCATGCGTTATAAAGATATGCTTTCCCGCTGCCTCAAACTCTTCTTCTCTCGGAAGCTCTGAAAAGAAATCATTATTCCCGCCGACAATATGCACGGGACAATTCACAAGAGCCCTTATATAATCTTCTCCGCCCTCTGTATCTCCAAGATGTATCAGCATGTCGATGCCATCCGTACTCTCAATAACTTTTTCCAGATTACGATGCGACTTATGCGTATCGCTAACAATCAATATCTTCATATCTGCCACCGCTATATTTTTCTTTTCTCAATAATCTCTCTCATCTTCCTAAGCCCCTCGCCCCGGTGGCTCAGTTCATTTTTCTTCTCCGGAGAAATCTCGGCACTCGTACACCCATATTCCGGAAGAAAGAATATAGGATCATATCCAAATCCATTCTCCCCCGCTATTTTATAGCCGATAGCCCCTTCCATCGTGCCCCTCGCCACTTCACACGACCCGTCGGGAAACACGGCTGCAATCGCACATACAAATCTCGCCGTGCGCTTCTCTTCAGGCACCCCTTCAAGCCTGTCTAAAAGAGCCTGATTTTTAATATCATACGACGTATCCCCGCCCATATAACGGGCAGAATAAATTCCCGGCTCCTTATTTAAATAATCTATCTCCAGGCCCGAATCATCAGCAAGTATGACCGCATCCTTGTATTCAGGATTCTCCGCCGCCGCTTCTGCAATCCCCTTCGCTTTAATTATCGCATTCTCTTCAAATGTCCGGCCGTCCTCTACGATATCAGCCGTAATTCCAGCCTCCCTCTGAGAGAGTATTTCCATCTCCAGTCCTTCAAGTATCATGCGGATTTCCGCCATCTTATGCTCGTTTCCCGTCGCAAATATTATCTTTCCCATCTTCTTTAGCTCCTTTTCCCCTTTTTGGCGGCTTCGGCCCCAAATACTGGTAATAATAGGTCTTCAGCATCCCATTGTATATTTTCCGGTTCTTATCTGCCCTGCGCCCAAAATACTTTTCCGCATCTTCATAGGAAGTTATCATATAGGCAGACCATGAATCCAACTGTCTGAACCGCTCTCCAAAAGTCTGATACAACTGCGGCAGATTCCTTTTATCCTCTAAGCGTTCCCCGTATGGCGGATTGGTGATAATAAAGCCGTACTTTTTAGGATGGCAGAGCTTGTCAACAGCGCGCTCCTGAAAATGGATAAACCGTTCGACCCCAGCCTCCGCCGCATTTCTCCTCGCAATTTTTATTATGCTTCCGTCTATGTCATACCCCTGTATATCCGCCGAAACAGTATCTTCCGCCATATCATTCGCTTCGTCCAGCACATGGTACCAAAACTTTTTAGGAATCAGGTTCTCCCATTCTTCCGCAAGAAATGAACGATTCATTCCCGGTGCGATATTGGCCGCCATCATAGCCGCTTCTATAAGAAATGTACCGCTGCCGCAAAACGGATCTACTAAAATCCTGTCCTTTCTCCACGGCGTCAGCATAATAAGGGCTGCCGCAAGTGTTTCCGTAATGGGCGCCTTCCCCGCAATCTCCCGGTAGCCTCTCTTGTGCAGCGACACTCCCGAACTGTCTATCCCAATGGTTACGACATCCTTCATCAGAAATACCCTGACAGGATAGGATGCGCCATCCTCAGGGAACCACTCGACATGGTACTTTTCCTGCATCCTTTTTACCATCGCCTTTTTCATTATGGACTGAATATCAGAGGGACTAAACAACCTGCTCTTCACAGACGCAGCTTTCGCTACCCAGAACCTCCCATTTTCCGGAATATACTCTTCCCAGGGAATCTTTCTTGTCTCTTCAAACAATTCCTCGAACGTAACAGCGGTAAAACTCCCCACTTTCAAGAGCACTCGCTCCGCCGTCCGCAGGAACACATTTGCCCTGCACAACGCATCTTCGTCTCCAAAGAATGTCACCCTTCCATCTTCAACTTCCGCTATCTCGTAACCAAGCTCGATAATTTCTCTTTTCAAAACTGCCTCAAGTCCAAAATGACACGGGGCAATCAATTCCATCTTCTTCATTCGCCTCTCCATATATCTTTATAGTACTTCTCCATCTTACTTGCAAACATATATCTTTGTCAATCCTCAAACAAAAAATGGAGGATATGCTTTTTACATATCCCCCGTCTCTTTCAAGCCCGCTTAGTAGTTGTTGCTTGTGTTAGATGCATTTTTGCCGGATGCATTCTGGTTGGATGCATTCTTGTTCGTAGAATTCTGGTTGGATGCGTTCTGGTTGGATGCATTCTTATTTGTAGAATTCTGGTTGGATGCATTCTGATTGGATGCGTTCTGGTTAGATGAATTATAATTTTTTGCCATTTTAAAATTCCTCCTAATCTTTTTGATTCGGAGTTATTATGTGTATTTTTATTTTTTTTATGTAATATATTGAGAAATTAAGATTTTTTTAATTTTTAGCTTGCTTTTTATTTCTTCCTATATTATACTATTTCTTGTAGAGAGAGAACTCTTTACAACCCCTTATTAATTATTTATACTCCCCTCAAAAGACCGATGGCTTCCCCCATCGGTCTTTTACTTTTCTTCCATAAATTTCCTATTGTCTCCGCCCAAACAAACGGACTACGAACGCAATAATGAGTACCGGCACTAAAATTGGAGCGACAAGGCTGATGATTCCGCCGACGACAGCTACGATGGCAAGCAAAATTCCAACGAGCCCTAACAGCGCCACGATAAGCCGCCATCCGCCGTTTCTGAAAAATCCCGTCCGGCGCACATAATTTCCCTGCTGTCCATACGTCTGCCCGTCTGATTCATAAGCATAGCCCGCACCTGCGCTCTGCGCTCCTTCTGTCGTATCAATAATTGTCCGGGCAATTACCCACGGATCGCCAAGTTCTTCTACAACCTCTTCCTCACTTCTTCCCTTTCCCATCTCACCAAGAATATACTGGCTGTAATATTGTGTATTTTCCTGCACTGCCGTCGCCGCCAAATCATTGCCAAGCGCCTCCCGCAATTTATCCAAAAACTCGTTTTTTGTCATTTACGTCCTCCTAATTGCAAAAACTAAAAACCCTGAACTTAGAATAACACATTTGTATTCGTGTTCCAAGTCCAAGGTTCTTAATTTTTATTAAATCCGGCCCATCCGCTCCGGCTACACCTCAAATATCAGGTCGCCGTAGGACGGCATCGGCCACATCTCTTTGTCAACAATCATTTCCAGCTTATCCACCGGAGCACGAAGCGCTTTCATAGCGGGCACTACATTGAAATAGTAGAATCTGGCCCGGCTTTCGCCTTCCGCCATAGAGGCAGCTTCATCAACCAGCTCTGACAGCTTTACATTTGCCTGCTTTGTCTTTGCAAGAAGCTGTGAAACTTCTTCTAAAGCCTCTGCCTGCACAGACGCATCCGCTCCCGCAGCTTTGACAGCTATCACCGTATCTGCAAGAGACTTCGTGTATTTGATGACCGCAGGAATAAACTGCTTGCTTGCCATGTCAATCATCGTGCGCGCCTCGATGTTAATCGCTTTTGCATAATTCTCATATTTGATTTCCGCACGCGATTCAAGCTCCGCCCTTGTAAATACTTTAAACCGCTCAAACATCTCTATTGCCTTATCCGTCGTAAGCGCCGGTATCGCCTCAACCATAGATTTGATATTCGGCAGGCCGCGCTTTTTTGCTTCCTCGACCCATGCATCGGAGTAACCATTGCCGTTAAATATAATACGCTGATGCTCCGCCGCATATTTTTTAATCAAATCATGTACTGCCATGCTGAAATCATCCGCTTTCTCCAACACGTCACAGGCTTCTGAAAATGCCTCGGCAACAATCGTATTAAGCACAACGTTCGGCCCTGCAATAGAGTCGCGGGAACCTACCATACGGAACTCAAACTTATTGCCTGTAAATGCAAACGGGGACGTCCTGTTTCTGTCTGTTGCGTCCTTCGCCAAATCAGGCAGCGTCCTCACACCTGTCTGCAGCCTTCCTCCTTTGATGCTGTGCGTGGCTTCCCCTGTAATAATCAGCTGCTCCATCACATCCTCTAACTGCTCGCCCAAAAATACCGATATAATTGCCGGAGGAGCTTCATTCGCACCAAGCCTGTGGTCATTTCCCGGATCTGCCGCAGACTCACGCAAAAGGTCCGCATGGCTGTCAACCGCTTTCAAAATACAACACAAAACAAGCAGAAACTGGATGTTTTCATGAGGAGTCTTCCCCGGCTCAAGCAGGTTCTTTCCATCGTCCGTCGTAAGGGACCAGTTATTATGTTTGCCGGAACCGTTTACGCCCGCAAACGGCTTTTCATGCAGCAGGCACTTCATGCCGTGCTGACAGGCCACTCTCTTTAACGTCTGCATTACAAGATGGTTATGGTCTACGGCCACATTCGCTTTCTCATAGATCGGTGCAAGCTCGTGCTGAGCCGGCGCAACCTCATTATGCTGCGTCTTGGCTGTCACTCCGACCTTCCACAGCTCCTTATTGACGTCTTTCATAAATCCGGCGATTCTCTGCCGAATCGTTCCGAAATAGTGGTCGTCCAGCTCCTGCCCTTTCGGAGGCATGGCGCCGAACAGGGTACGTCCGGTATAAATCAAATCCTTTCTCTGGAAAAATTTATTCCCATCCACAAGGAAATACTCCTGCTCCGCCCCCACAGAAGGGGTAACTCTCTTAGACGTCGTATTTCCAAATAGCCTGAGAAGCCTGATTGACTGTTCATTAATCGCTTCCATAGAACGAAGAAGCGGCGTCTTTTGGTCGAGCGCTTCTCCTGTATACGAACAGAATGCCGTAGGTATACACAGCGTGGCGCCTGCCGCGTCATGCCTTACAAATGCAGGCGAAGTACAGTCCCATGCCGTATATCCTCTTGCTTCGAAGGTTGCGCGCAGACCGCCTGACGGAAATGAGGATGCATCCGGCTCCCCCTTAATCAATTCCTTCCCCGAAAAGCTCATCAAAATCTTTCCGTTTTCAAGGGGCGCAGAAATAAATGAATCGTGCTTTTCCGCCGTAACACCTGTCAAAGGCTGGAACCAATGGGTATAATGAGTAGCGCCCTTCTCTATAGCCCACTCTTTCATCTCATGCGCAATTACATCCGCTGTCGCTAAATCCAACTCCTTGCCTTCCTGAATCGTCCTCTTCAAATCCTTGTAGATTTTTTTCGGCAGACGCTCCTGCATAACACCGTCGTTAAACACATCTTCCCCGAAGATATCCGCTACATTAAATACTTCGCTCATATTCCTCTTGTTCCTTTCTTATAAATCACAGCCTTCACTTCTCCGGCAGAATACTGCCGAACAGCCAATGCGCCTATGTATATCATATACACCAGAAAAAAGGCATTCCAATGTCGATTGGAACGCCCTTGTTCTTACTACGCCTGTTAGTATAACTCAATCATCCGAAAAAGGCAAGCAAAATTTTATTTTTCTTACGCTTTTCCAACAGAACCGAATAATTCCATCTTCTCTTTTACCTTTGCAACAATTGCCTCTGCGCCTGGTTTTAACAATTTACGCGGGTCAAAGCCTTTGCCCTCTAAATCTTTTCCTGCTTCAACATACTTACGCGTTGCATCTGCAAATACAAGCTGACACTCCGTATTAACGTTAATCTTTGCCACTCCGAGGTCAATCGCTTTTTTAATCATGTCATCCGGGATTCCCGTACCGCCGTGAAGAACTAACGGCATATCCCCGGTAAGCTGCTGAATAGCGTCCAGAGTCTCAAAGCTTAATCCAGCCCAGTTCTCAGGATATTTTCCATGAATGTTTCCGATACCTGCAGCCAGCATGTCCACGCCAAGGTCTGCAATCATCTTGCATTCGTTCGGATCCGCACATTCGCCCTGGCCTACAACGCCGTCTTCCTCGCCGCCGATCGAACCAACTTCAGCCTCAAGGGACATTCCCTTTTCCCTGCAGATTTCAATCAGCTCTTTTGTCTTCGCAACATTCTCCTCAATTGGATATTTGGAGCCGTCAAACATGATAGATGTAAATCCTGCTTCGATACACTTCTTACATCCGTCATAGCTGCCGTGGTCAAGATGCGTAGCGACAGGAACCGTAATCCCCATCTCTTCTACCATAGCTTCTACCATAGCCTCTACGGTCTTAAAACCTGTCATGTACTTTCCAGCGCCCTCGGAAACACCTAAAATAACCGGCGATTTGCACTCTTCCGCCGCCTGAAGGATTGCCTTCGTCCACTCAAGGTTGTTAATGTTGAACTGACCTACTGCATAGTGGCCCGCTACTGCTTTCTGCAGCATCTCTTTTGCTGATACCATCATATCTTCATTCCTCCAATTTTCTCAGTCCGCATCAGTTTTTATAAGTTCTGCGCAGACATAATAATTTTGCTTTTTTTATTATAGCTCATAAAAAAGAAAAAAACAATACGAGAATACTCCTCTCGAACGAAATCACATAAATAAGTAAAAAAAATCCTCTCAAAGATTTCTCTTCAAGAGGAATTTAAAAATGACTCCAAGGGGAATCGAACCCCTGATTCCAGCGTGAGAGGCTAGCGTCTTGACCGCTTGACCATGGAGCCGTATTTCGTACTTGCTTATAATAGCAAAAAATATACTAAAAAGCAAGTACTTTTTTTATTTTTCGATATCTTTTTTATTTCTTTCTTGTTCTTAATGCTTCAATGTGCTTTTCAGGAACCATAATGGAAAGCTGCTGCTTGTAATTTTGTATGATGACCTCATCATGGGAGCCGCCGTACTCCCCGTCAAGAGTCCACGGAATCTCCTCCAGAGATTCAAATATTATCTCTCCGCTTTTAAACGTGTACATATATTTTGTGTCTATCTGTTCAATGAGAAGCGCCGCCACGATTTCCTGAAGCTCCAGCGGATTCTTCGGAGTCTTAATCAACGTCACTTCAAACAATCCGTCGTCAAATACTACCTGTTTTCCAATCATATTGCGGAAACCGCCTACGGAGCGGGAATTTGTAACCATCCCAAACACGAACTCATCTTCTATACTTTCACCGTCATGCGTAAACTTAATCCTGTAGGACGGAATATTAAACAAGCGCTTCGTTCCTTCCAGCACATACGCAAGATGGCCCAGCACGTTCTTTACCTCCTGCCTTGTCTCGTAGGACACATCGGTAAATAATCCAAAAGCGGCAATATAAACGAAAACATCATCATTAAACCCGCCCACGTCACAGGGGAACACTTTCCCGTTCACCGCATTATCCGCCGCCTCCAGAAGCTGTTTCGGGATATGGAGGCTATTTGCAAAATCATTTGTCGTCCCCGTAGGAATATATCCTATGGGCAGACGTTTTGTCCGCTGCATCATGCCCGTGACCACCTCATCTAAAGTCCCGTCCCCGCCGCTGCATACTACAAGGTCATACTCCTCCGATTTGCATTCCTGAACCTTCCTGTAAGCATCGCGGTAAGACTGTGTCGGATAAATCACGACTTCATAGCCCGCCTTCACAAAAATATCTACAATATCCGACAATTTTGGTTTTAACAGCTCCTTTCCCGCATGCGGATTATAAATAAACAACAACCTTTTCATCTCAAAACGCCTCCTGCCAAACCGTCCGTAATAGTTTTTAGAAGAAAAAAGGGCATCTTACATGCCCTTTCCCACTACAACTCTATGCTTCAAAGTGTATGTACGGCCTAATGTCCAACCGCCAGGAAAGCCTCCACACCCTCAATTGCATTTGACTCATCCTCACCATCCGCAACAACTACAAGATTGGTCCCTTTTGTCAGCTTCAGGCTCATCATACCCATAATACTTTTTGCATTAATCTTTTTCTCATCCAGCTCGATATAAACCTTACTGGTATACTGGCTTGCTTCCTGAACAAGATGCGCAATCGGACGCGCTTCCATATCCATATTGGCTTGAATCGTAACAGGTTTTTTAATCATAACTGCTATGCCTCCTTATGTTCCCTTAACCTATCAGCTATCTCGCTCAGTTTTCTAAGACGATGGTTTACTCCGGACTTTCCCAATGCAGGTTCCAAAGCAGCTCCCAATTCTTTCAACGGCGCATCTGGATATGCAAGACGCGCAAGAGCGATTGTCCTTAATCCTTCCGGCAGCCTGTCAAACCCGACCGTATCGCGGATATACTCGATATCCTCCTTCTGTCTCACTGCTGCGGAAACTATCTTCTTTATATTAGCCGTTTCACAATTTACTTTCCGGTTGACACTGTTTCGCATCTCTTTCATAATACGGATGTTTTCCAACTCCATCAATGCGTCCGGCGCTTCCATCACATTGAGCGCATCCACGATTTGATCCCCCTCTTTAAGATATAAAATGTAATTACTCTTACGCACTACAATTTTGGCTTCCAGCCCAAAAGAACAAAGCATGCTCTTCAAATATTCCGCCTGTCCTTCCCGGCCGCACACAATCTCAAAATGGTATGACTTATTCGGATCGCTCATAGAACCCGCCGCAAGAAATGCTCCCCGGATATACGCTCTTTTACAGCATACAGCCTGTACAATCGCATGTTTCACAGCTAATAATTCTTCGCCCTTTCCGTAAATCAGGTAGTTCCAGCTGCCTTTCTGCGGATTGCGGCGAATTACAATATCAGTTTTTATATTAAATGTTTTTTTCATTAATGTAAAGCATTTTCTTGCAACTGGAAAATTTTCTGTTCTAAATCTCAACATGCACTTTTTATTTTTATCTTCCGAAATTTCCCCGCACATGCTAAATATTGCGGATAATTCCGCCAAATTACAGTGCCTTGCCCTGGCGTACCGTTTGGCCAGCTCTTCCTTTATCTCACCCGAAAATGACATTTCAGACTCCTATCTTGCCTTCGTTATCGTATCTTTCCCAATATCTCTGTGTTCAATCCGGATTCCATAATTTTCCGCTTTCTCCAGGGCCTCATAAAATTCATTCGCCAAAGTTACCGACCGATGTTTCCCTCCGGTACATCCAATCGCTATAACCAATTGCGTCTTTCCCTCAGCAATATAATTGGGAATGAGAAATTCCGCCATGTCAACAAGCTTTTCCAAAAACTTTCCCGCCTTATCATTTTCCATCACATAATCCCTGACAGCCTTATCATTCCCGCTCATTGGACGCAGTTCTTCTATATAGTAAGGGTTCGGCAGAAAACGTACGTCAAATACAAGGTCTGCGTCATTCGGTATTCCATACTTAAATCCAAAGGAAAGAACGGAAATATATAGATTTTTGTACTCCTTATTCTGTACAAAGATTTTGGAAAGCTCTCTTTTTAACTCTCTTGTTAACATATGACTCGTATCTAAAAGATAGTCCGCCTTTTTCTTTAAAAAATCAAGTTTCTCCCTCTCTCTGCGGATTCCCTCGTCCACCCGTCTTCCATTGCCCGACAAAGGATGAAACCTGCGGGTCTCTTTGTATCTCTTTACCAGCACATTGTCGCTGGATTCCAAATACAAAATCTCATACTGGAATTTGGCGCCGTCAAGCTCCCGCAATACGGTTTCCAGCTGCTTAAAGCCATCTCCGCTCCTGATATCCACCCCAAGAGCCGCCTTATTCATCTCTGTTCCCGGCACTGCAAGAAGCTCCGCAAGCTTTGGTATTAACGGCACAGGAAGATTGTCCACGCAGAAATATCCCATATCCTCCAGCATCTTAAGCGCCGTACTTTTTCCGGCGCCTGACATCCCTGTAACAATAACAAATCTCATACTAAAATTCACCTAACCTTTTTACTTCCGGCTCCAGCTTCACTCCAAAATTGTTGTTCACCTTTTCCGAGACCTGCCGCATAAGCTCTGCGATATCCGCTGCCGTCGCATGGTCTTTATTAATTACAAAGCCGCAGTGCTTCTCCGAGACCTGTGCGCCGCCCACCTGAAAACCTTTAAGGCCGCTGTCTTGTATCAGCTTTCCGGCAAAATATCCTTCCGGCCTTTTAAAAGTACTTCCGGCGCTCGGAAATTCAAGAGGCTGCTTTGAGATGCGTCTCTCCTTCAGCTCATCCATCCGCTCCTTTATTTCCCGTACGTCCCCTTCATTTAATTCTATCACCGCTTCGAGTACGATATACCCTTTTTTTGAAATAATGCTTGTGCGGTACCCCATCTCCAGAGACTTTTTAGGAATCACAAACACTTCGCCCGCTTCCGAAAGCACCGTCACCTGTTTCAAAACATCCTTCATCTCCCCGCCGTAGGCCCCCGCATTCATAACACAGGCCCCTCCGAGCGTCCCCGGTATCCCTGACGCAAATTCAAAACCCGTAAGGCCGTTTTCCAGCGCCCTTGCGGCAACAGCAGACAAAAGCGCCCCCGCCTGGGCCGTAATGCAGTTTTTATCCACGTCAATCTTGTTCATTGACTTATAAATCTGGATGACCGCTCCCCGGTACCCGTCGTCTGACACTAAAAGATTGCTCCCATTTCCGATAATATAATAGGGAACCGCCTCTTCCTTACAGCAGGCAATGATTTCTGCAAGCATCCTTCCCGTGCCCGGCGTCAGAAAATAGTCCGCCGGTCCGCCGACGCGGAAAGTCGTATGTCTCTCCATAGGCTCATGAATCTTTATGCCGTCCTCCGGCAGAATCTTCATCAATCTCTCATAAAAACTCTGGTTCATAATCTAATCTATATTCTCCTCACTAAATATTCATTTTCAAAATTCATCATACACTAATTATAACCCAAATTCAACGCACACTTGCAAATTCCCGTCAAATGCGTTATATTAGAATCTATATAATCTATTTTAAAAGGAGTTGATTTACAAGTGGACTCAGGTGACGCCACGCAGCTAATAACTTTAATTATTCTGTTAATGCTTTCTGCATTTTTCTCATCAGCGGAAACTGCATTGACAACCGTAAACCGAATCCGAATCCGCGGCCTTGCCGACGAGGGCAGCAAAAGAGCAAAGACCGTGCTTAAAATCACCGATGATTCCGGGAAAATGTTAAGCGCCATTCTGATAGGAAACAATATCGTAAACCTTTCAGCCGCATCGCTGACAACGACTCTTGCATACAGCTTAGGCGGTTCGATGGTCGCTGCCGCCAATGCAGCTTTAACGATTGCTATCCTCTTATTCGGCGAGATAACGCCAAAGACAATGGCAACAATTCATGCCGAAAAAATATCTCTTGCCTATGCCGGCATTATCAATGTTTTTATAAAGATTGCCACACCGGTCATCTTCCTGATTAACGGACTGGCAAAGGGCGTCCTGATACTTCTCCGGGTAGACCCTAACGCCAAGAACAATATTATGACCGAAACCGAGCTCCGTACTATCGTAGACGTAAGCCATGAGGACGGAGTCATCGAGTCCGATGAGAAAGAGATGATTTACAATGTGTTTGATTTGGGCGACGCAAGAGCAAAGGATGTAATGGTTCCGCGCGTCCACGTTACTTTTGCGGATGTGGAAAGCTCCTATGCGGAGCTGCTTGAAATCTTCCGCGAGGATAAGTTCACACGTCTTCCCGTCTTTGAGGAGACGACGGACAATGTCATCGGTACCATTAATATGAAAGACCTTCTTCTGTTTGACAACACAAAAGAATTTCATATAAGAGACATTCTCAGGGAGGCTTATTTTACTTACGAATACAAAAACATCTCCGAGCTTTTAGTGGAGATGCGGCAGGCTTCCTTTAATATTGCCATCGTACTGGATGAATATGGCGAGACGGCCGGACTTATTACACTGGAAGACCTTTTAGAAGAAATCGTCGGGGAAATCCATGACGAATACGATGAGAACGAAGAGGATTTTATCCAGAAAATTTCTGAAAATGAATATATGATTGAAGGCTCCATGAACCTGGACGACTTGAATGACAGGCTCGGTTTATCTCTGGAATCCGAGGATTATGACTCGCTGGGCGGTTTTATCATTGAACGCCTTGACCGTTTTCCGGAAACAGGCGACTCGCTTATTACCGACGATAATATCCGGTTGGTAATTGAGTCTTTGGATAAGAACCGCATTGAGTCCGTCCACATGTATCTTCCGTACAGAGTCCCTCATACAGATGATTAATAAATGCGAAAGCCCCGCTGTTTTTTGTTAAAACAGCGGGGCTTTCATTGACCGTCAATCAACGCCGTTCCAAATCCCCCTATCAAAATCTCCGCAAACACCGTCTGCTGCCATCCCCAAAACATCTGCTGCCATGATGCGAACTCCTGATGATGCAAAAGTTCTTGTATCTGCTGCTTTTTCTCCTCAAATAACTGAACAAAAAACTCAAAATCGGACCAGTAGGACGGCAGGTAATCGCTTCCGGCCAGCGCAAGCTTAAGACCCAGCACCAGCACTTCAGCCGCAAGAAACATACACAGTACGGCAATTACCTTTCTTTTTCTCCTCTTTCCTCCTCCAATCACTAAAAGCAAGGCCAGCAGGACAAAATAAAACAAGCAGGCTGTCATGTAATACAGATGCCCGTCAATGCGCTGCTGCCCCATGCCCCCAAGAGCCGTTTCCAGCAAGCCGAAAGCTGCCTTTGACGAAAATGTCTTTCTTGCTTTTTTCGCTGCAATCCCATCAAAATCCTCCCCTTCTCCGGCTGAAACAACGCATAACGGCTGTTCCCCTTCTAATATCCCTGCAATCTCAAACTCCGTCTCTTTCTGTTTTACCTTCATTCCAAGCACATTTTCCGAGCCGAACAACCTTCTCACAGTCTCCCTGTCCAGCAGACATACCGAGTGCTCCCCTTCTGTAAAATATCTTCCCGAATCAAGCCCGTCCCCAAAGATGGCGCCCTGTTGTCCCTTCATCTTGTACAAGGACACTTCCCGCTCCCTTCCCGTCCCTTCGAAGCGTACTGCAGATTTCCCTTCAAATTTCCACAAAACCGCCTGTGAAAATGTCCCCTCTGCTTCGTTTCCTCTTTCAAGCTGCGAGAGCGCATTTTCCTGTGCCTTTCCTTGGGAGAAGGCCAAAGCCGTGACATCTGCATACCGATAAAGCATCTGCAGACGGGCGATAACAAAGAGATTCAATAACAAAAACAGCAGCACCCGTACCATAAGCTTTATTCTTTTATCCGTACTCTGTCACCTCCTGACACAAATTTTTCAGAAGATACGATAACTTTGTCTTCCTTTTTAAGCTCCGATGTAATTGCCACATTTTTACCATCCTTTTCAAGGACTGTTACCGGAACCTTCTTTGCCACCTTAAGAGTCCCCAGCATTTCCTCTTTTTCCACAACGATTAAACAGTATGCTCCGCCCAGTTCTTCGCGCAGAGCAGAAACAGGTATCACCTGCTCATACTCTTTTTCTGATTCCTGTTCCGTCTTCCATACAAACGTCTCCGTCCCTTTCGCTTTTTCGGCTTCCTGCTCTGCCTCATCCAAAAGGGCTGCGTACCAGACGTAATCCGCCTGCTTTTCTTCCTCTCCGCTGCTTTTTCCGGCCGATATATCCACCTCTTCTATCTTTGCCTCCGCCTTACCGCCCGATGCAAATTGGAGGGATACTTGAAAACCTTGCAGAATCTTTCCTCTATCTTCCCTGCTGATTTCTCCTTTAAGCTTCCATCCGCCGTATCCAAGAACAAGATACTCTGTTCCCGCCGAGATTCCCCCTGCCTGCACATGATTTTCAAGTACTGTGCAGTCTTGCTCCGCCAGCATCTTTCCCTTTGCTTTCCTATACTCTCTCAATAATTCAAGCTCTTTTTTTGCCGCCCTCACCTGCTCGCCCGCCGCCTGCGCATTTATACGGGCTGCCGCCTGCGCGTTTTCATTATTCTGATCTTGGGCGGCGTCTTCCTTTTTCGCCAGCTCATAGGCTGTCTGCGCCTGCGCTTTCTCCTGTCCGGCCGCCTCCTCTTCTGCCTTTGCCGCAAGGTACACTTCTTTAAGCTCCTGCTTTCTTGCAGCATCGACCGTTTCTCCTTTTTTCTCCTTCTCTTTATACTCCTCCCAGCAAGCCTTTGCCTCTCTCGCCCTGGCCTGGGCCTTTTTTGCTCTGTTCCGTGCATCCGCAAGTGCCCGCTGCGCCCCGTCCGATACCGGCACTCTGGCAGGTTTCCTTGCAGAAATCTGCTGCTCAGCTTCCTGAAGTCTTAGCTGCTTTAATTCCGACTCCTTTTTTTCAATTGTTTTTTCCAGATATTCTTTCCTAAATTTTACAAGGCATTTGCCTTTCTTAACCGTACTGCCCTGCTCCGAAGCCCATTCTATCTGCTGTCCTTCCCACAGAAAAACCTTTTTTTCTTTTTTCGGCACAACGCTTCCCGTACCTTCATAAATATAAGCAAGTTTCCCCCTGCCTGGTTTTTTCACCTCCACCTGCGCTACCAGAACAGAGGCCGCCGCCCTTGACAGTACTGTGCAGGCCGCCATAGCCGCAAGAAAGCCAAAAAGCACCCTCACTGCTATTTTACTGCTGTTCTTCACCTCTTATCCCCTCCTTATATTCTGATTCCTTTTTCCAGGCTTTCCTGTCCGCACAAAAACAAAAGGACCGCCGGAAGCAGCGTAATAATCGACGCCGCAAATGCTGTCTGCACTTCCGCTTTCATCATCACCGGAAGATACAAAGACAGCGGCTTTAACGACTCTGTCTTCAAATAAGCGAGCGGCTGCTCTACCGCATTCCAATATTCAAGAAACCCCAGGATTAAAACAGAAAAGATTCCCGGCCTTCCAAGCGGTATCCCTATCCTCAGGAAAATTCCCACATCCCCCGCACCGTCAATCTTTGCAGCCTCTATCACCTCTTTCGGAACAGCGGAAAAAGATTTTAACAGGATGAACAGCGGAAGCGCAGAAAAGATTCCGGGCAGTATGACCGCCAAATATGTGTCCAGTAGTTTTAAAAAATCCAGCACCAGATAGGACGACACCATCGTGACCTGAAAAGGAAGAATGAGGAGCAGCGCATACAAAAACTTAAGCGCCGTCTTCCCCCGAAATTCAAAACGCGCCAGCGCCCACGCCGCCGGAACCGCCGTAATCATCTGTCCGGCGAGGACGCCCATGCTTAATACTGCAGCATTCCAAAATGCAGTAAAATATTCCGGAGAATCAAGAAGGAGCCTTACGTATGCCCGCAGCGTAGGATACTGCGGGAACAGCCTGAAACCCGCCCTCCCTTCGTAGTCCGATAGAACAGCTTTGCAGGTCTCTGTAATCTCTCGTTTCCCCATCAAAGAATTTGTACACAGCATGGCAAGAGGCATAACCATAATAACAAACAACACCCACAGCACGATACGTACTATAAGCTCCGGCAATTTTCTTTTCATATATCTCCTAATCCTTCCTTCTGATTTGACGGCTGCATCCGTATCTAAAAAAACGTAACAGCATACCCAGGCCAAACAAAAGGCCACCGGTCATTATGACAAGAAGCGATGCCGCCGCCGTAAGCTTCTGGATATCCAGGCTCACAAACCAGTTGTTAAACAAATGCTGCAGCATATAAATACTTTCATGGGGATAGTCTCCTGACAGAAGATATGCTTCTCTGAACACCCGGAATGCATTTACAAACGACAAAAGCGTCGTCACATATGCCGTTTCCTTAAGCTGCGGCAGCGTAATATACGCAAAGCACGCAAATTCTCCCGCTCCCTCCACTCTCGCAGCTTCATACTGCTCTTTCCCGATGCCCGCAATTCCCGTCAGCCACAGTATCATGTCGTACCCCAGATTCTTCCAGACATAACAAGCGGTAAGCACCCAAAAAGCATAGCGGCAGTTCAGCCAGTCCGCCCCTGGAAAACCCAGTCTATTTGCCAGCAGATTCAGCCATCCTTTTTCGTCGAACAGCATCTGAAAGAATACAGAGACAGACGCCGCCGGAACTGCCATCGGAAGTGTAAACCCCGTCTTCATCCATCCCATGTCCCCCCATCTATCTTTTGTCCCGTCTTTTTTTCTTCCGCCTCCTCTATCGGCGGCGCTCCAAAACATAACCGCAATGCACAGAGAAAAAGAAAGAAGAAGCGGAAGACAGACAGCTATAAATTTCAATGTGTTTGCAGCAGCCAGCCGAAACGCTTTATTCCTAAGCACTTCACGGTAATTAGACAATCCTGTAAATCCGCTGCCGACCGCCCGGAGGCAGGAACGCCGGAACACATCCATAAAGGGGATGAGTACAAACCCGACGGTCCCGATAAGATTCGGGAACAGGAACAAATAGGCGTTTCTGCTCTCCATCCTCTTATTCCGCAAGATACAACTCTACCTTTTTCCTGATATTTTCTGCGCACTCTTCGATTTCTGCACTTCCGTCAAGAGCTTTCGACGCCTCAGCCTGATAGATATTCCATACGGCGCGTTCCTGATTCGCCGGTTTTTTCAACGTCTTACACAGCTTTATAAAAGACCTTACCTCTTCTGCCCTGGGATATTCCGCAGATATGGATATCTCCTCTCCGGCGAGTTCCCCTCCTACGGACATTGAGCTTGCAGCGGCATACTCACTGTCCGCCTCCTTCTCTTTTGCCTCCAAAGCCGGGACAAGAACCGGAAACCCATCGTCTAACTGCGCTCCTTGCACTTCCTCTGAAAACAGGTACTTCAAAAACTCCTCCGCAAGCTCTTTCTGCCCTGTATTACTGTTGATACCCACAATGCCCTCTGGTATATAATAGTTCTTTAGTGTTTTGAGCCCTATCTTCTGCTCGCGGGCAATCTTGCACGGTATCATCATATTTGACAGATTCCGCACCCTGTCTGTGGCAACCATGTCCGGATGCTTTACGAGATACATGGAGCCAGGATTTGCAAACAGTGTATCACTTCTGGCATCCATATCCATCCCCTCAAAAAATTCTGTCTTGGAGTTTTTCACTATATCCACTGCCAGCCCTAAAAGCTGCTCCATCTTTGCCTTATCTACAGAACCGTCCTTTTTTATCAGCTCCTCCTGATACATCTGAAACAGGAAGTCCCTGATATATCCCTTTTCTGTAACTCCGAAGATCTTTGCATCCGGATTTTTCTCCAGATACGCCTTGAGGCTGTCCAGCGAGTCAAGTGCCTTTTCTATCTGTTCATCCCCATACATTACAGGAACCGTAAACTTCACAGGGATACCGTATATCTTCCCGTTCTTATGCACGGTATTTTCCATTATGTTCTCAAGATAAGCATTTTCTTTCATTAAATTTTTTGTCAGCTTTGTTATGTCAGCGAGCACTCCCTTTTCGATGTAGGCATCCGTCGGAAGCCCGTTAAGCATCAGGACATCCGCGCCCTTTTTACTAAGCAGCTCTGTATTCAGTGTCCGGATATCGTCGGATGTTATCTCCTCCGTCTCTTTTCCAGAGGTCTTGTATTCCACCTTTACGTCCGGATGCTTTCTCTGAAATCCGCTGATTGCCTGCCAGACAGTGTCATTCTCCGACAGCCCGAATACTTGAAGCGTATGCTCCGGCACAGCAGCGGCATCTTTGTCATACACGTAATGCGCAAGACTGTAAGACGTTGTTTTCCACTGACTGTACAATACATAAAACTCTCCGTCCCCCGTACAGATCATTCCCGTACCGGAATTTACCGGAGCCCCCATCGCTCCCATGCTGCCGTCCATAAGTACCTCCCTGCCGTCATCTTTTGCCTTCATGCGGGTGATTCCTTCTTCCGAGACCATATACCAGTTTTCCCCGTCATTTGCAAGCTGTCCGTCTTCCGTCTGTCCAAAAGCCAATTCCCCCTGCTCTTTACTCTCTTCGTCGTAAACGGTATATTTCCCTTCTTCTGTATGAACTGCAATCGTTCCGTCCTCTCCTGCAAATACCATCTTCTGCATATCGGAACCGGAAGACATGCTCTCCAGTTCGTCTACCACTTCCAGAGTATCGAAAGATACAATAATGACCTTTGACTGATAGATGTCTTGAAGCCAATAATTTCCTTTTCCGTCAATTTGAATATTAATGACCGCAGGATAACCGTATTCTGTCTTTTTATCGAGATATGGAATTTTTAAATCTTCCCCTTTCCTGCCATCCATACTTCTGATAATATGGGTCTTCCGCCCATCGTCCAGCCCAACGATAAACTGCGCCCCGTCCTTCGTCTCCACCGCATCAACGGGATGGACCTCTTTTTCTTTACATGCTTCTTCATACCAGTCAAGAGAGCTTTCCTCCCATTTCCCGCCGATATATTCACAGCGCCTGACCGCTCTATCCATCACACTGACAAATACGACCGGATTTCCCTCCTTTGATTTTGTAAGACTTATTGCCTGCTCTCCCTTATCAAGTGGAAGCTGTATATCCTCTTCCACGTATCTGCCTCTGGCCGCACTGCTTTTTCCGGCCTCCTCTTTCTTTCCTGCGCCTTCATCTTCCCTGCATCCGCCCAGTGCGCCCGATGCGAGAACGGCCGCGAGCAAAATAATAAATAGGTTTCTGATATTTTTTCCTGCCATTCTTTCACAACCTC
>CAJTUQ010000042.1 GCA_910579335.1 uncultured Dorea sp.
AAATCTCATAAAATCTTAAAGAATTTTTTGAGATTTGTTTGTTATGATAAGGAAGTGACAGGTGCTATGTACTGCCATAATATATGAGGAAAGAAAGGACATGCTATGCACATTTTAATTATAGAAGACGACAAAGAGCTATGCGCTGCCCTGAAAGAACAACTGAATGCCCAAAGCCATCGCGTCACATGCTGTCATGCAGGAAGCGACGCACTTTACTGCGCTATGAACGGTGTATACGACCTGATTCTTTTAGACCGGATGCTCCCGGAAATCGACGGCTTATCCATACTTCATTCCATCCGTCAAAACAAAATCTCCACCCCGGTAATCCTTACAACCGCTCTTGGCTCCGTCAGCGACCGCATCAACGGATTAGACTGCGGCGCCGATGATTATCTTGTAAAGCCCTATGCCGTGGAGGAACTAATGGCGCGAATCCGGGCATTGGCCCGGAGACCGAAGACACTGACTGAGCATAAGAGCCTTTCCTTTCTGGATATTTCCTTTGACCCTGATGCACGAATGCTCTCCTGCAAAGGGAACGAACTCCGTCTCTCCGGGCGAGAAGCACTGCTGTTAGAGTTTTTTCTTAAAAATCCAGCAAAAACTTTGGCAAGAGAACAGATTTTTTTTCGGGTATGGGGACCCGACGGAATGGTCGAGGATGGAAATCTTGACACCTATATTTATTTTCTCAGAAAGCATCTGCGAAGCTTAAAAAGCCGCACCGTCATCCGCACCGTCCACGGTCTCGGTTATTGTTTGGAGGATTCCCATGTTTCCTGAATTTCAAAAAAAATTAGTCCGGCGCTACACATTAAGTACAGGGGTGATTTTAACCTTCATCCTTGCAGTTACCTTCCTCTACTACCTGTCTTCCCAGCAAAGCCGTATGGAGATCTCTTTTTCAGACCATATTTTTACCCTGACCTCGAAGCTGCAGACAGAATCCGCTTTCAATGATTCCTATCTGGCGCAGCTTGAGTCAAAGCACCGCCTGCTCATTTACATAGAAGAAAACAATACGCCCTTCTTCTTTCCCGGTGTCTATTCTACCCGCACCGACCGTCAGATACTGCTTAATAAGACGCAGAAGCTTGCCAGCTCAGAAGGAATCTTCCCCAACTCACATCCCATTTCCTCCGATCTGCTGCAGTCCTCCGTTCTTACTATCAAAGGGAAACACTGCGACTCCTATCTGGGATGCGTAACGATTGTAAATACCTCCTCCGGCTATCAAAAACTTATTCTGCTCCAGGACATTACCGAAAACAAAATAAAGCTTATACAAAACGCAGCCCTTTACTTGCTAATCGATATTTTGGGTATTCTACTTTTATTTCTGACCGGAAAAAGATTCGTCAGCCGCTCACTGAAGCCTTTGGAAGAAATGTACGCAAAGCAGCAGGACTTCACGGCCGCAGCTTCCCATGAGCTCCGCTCGCCCCTGTCCGTCATCCGGGCAGCCGCTGATGCCGCATCCATCAATCCGATCCGGCAGGGAAAATTTTTAGCCGTCATCAAGGATGAATGCCGTCGCGGAGATTCCCTTATCAAAAATCTCCTGCTGCTTTCATCCGCCCGTGAAGAATCATGGAGCATGAAAATGCAGCGCTTTGAACTTGACGAGATGCTTCTTCATTTGACGGAGCTATATGAACCGCTCTGTGGCGCAAAAAACGGAAGCCTTCTTCTTTCTCTTCCTGAAGAAACACTTCCGCCCGTGTATGCAGACCCTGAGCTCTGCCTGCAGATATTCACTATTCTTTTAGATAACGCCATCGCCTATGGACTCAAAGACACCGGCAGGATTGTTTTAAACATCAAATCCACGCCCGCCCGCATCGTCGCATCCGTAACAGACTTTGGTCCGGGAATCAGCGACAAGGACAAACCGCTGATTTTCGACGCATTTTACCGCCAGGATCAATCGCGAAATGTAAAATCTCACTTTGGTCTTGGCCTGTCCATTGCCGCCAGGCTTGCCAAACTCCAGGATATCACGCTGAATGTCAGGGATACCGAGGGAGGCGGCAGCACCTTTGACGTGATTTTTAACAGATAACAGCAACATGAAGCTTCCTTAGCTTCTCCCGCTCCTCCTCGTCAAACTCCTTATCGGTAACAACTCCTGTATAATCCCCAAGATGATTGATTCTTGACATAGCCTGCCTGCCGAACTTAGACTCATCCACCACCAGATAAGACCTTCTGCACTGCTTCGGCGTCCGGCGCTTCAGCCACATCTTATCAACCGTCGGAGTCATTACCTCAAAATCTTCGTTGATGGACGCAGCGCCGAAAAACCCAACGTCGAACTTGAAATCTTCGAGCATCTGGGTAGCATAGTGCCCAAACATACTCCCCGTAGATTTCTGTACATGCCCCCCGCATATAAAAAGCTCCGCCTCGCTGTTCTTCAAAAGCTGCGCAATCTCCAAATCATTTGTAACAATCATAATCTCCGGCGTGTCTTTAATCAGCCTTGCAATCTCAAAGGTTGTCGTACCTGCGTCGAGAAATACCGTATCGCCTCTTCCCACAAGAGTCGCGCAAATCTCCGCCAGCCGCCGTTTTGCATCCATACAGCTTGTCTGCTTATCCGCATAAGTCACTTCCTGCTTGGCAACCGCACCGCCGTGGCACCTTAACAGGACATCGTCTTTCTGGAGCTTTACCAAATCTCTGCGTATTGTCATGGAACTCACCTTCAGCTCCTGCGCAAGCTCCTCCACCTGCACACTCCCCTGCCTGTGCACAAGCTCTACAATTTTTGATTGTCTCTCCGCCGCAAGCATATCCGTCCCCTCTTTTCTATATGGATTCTCAGCTCTCACGTTCCCTCCCGCCTTTCTTCCTAAATAAAAGCAGCCGGATGTTTCTCCTGCGCTGTTACAGCCCAAAACAGCCGGCAGTTCCTTGCATATTTACGAAGGCAGCGAAAGCAACGCTTCCACTGCCTATATTTTACATGATTACATAAAAATACTCAATACCAATACTTCCACAACGCCGACCGCCCACGCAATTGTTGATGTAATGGACCATACGGTGAGCTGGTCCTTGGCTTCCCGAACGCCTAACGTCCTGTTGACAACCCAGAAATAGCTGTCGTTAAAATATCCGAAGAACAGTGAGCCTACGCAGCATGCAACCGCCCCAAGCAAAGGGCTGACATTCGCCGCCACAAGAATCGGTGCGGAGATGCCCGCCGCCGTCGTCATGGCAACCGTTCCTGAACCTTGTATGAATCTCATTGCCGTAGAGATAATGAGCGGCAGGATGATAATTGGAACCGCAGTTCCTGCAAGTCCCTCTGCCATAAAGGTTCCAAGCCCGGAATCTTTAATGATTTGACCGAGGGCTCCGCCGCCTCCTGTTACAAGCATGATAATACCTGCGGACATCATGCCCTTCTCCATCTCTGCGATAATTTCATTTCTCTCAATATTTTTGCCCAATGTAAAGATTGCCACAACCAATCCGAGCCCCACCGCAATAATCGGCTGACCGAGGAAAATCAAAACCTCCATAATACCCGCTGTCTGGCCGAGAGCCGTTGCGACCGTGTTTATTAAAATCAACACAATCGGCACGATTAACGGAAGGAAAGATACGAGCGTTCCCGGCATTCCCTTTGTGTCCATCGAAAACGCATTTTCATAATCCGGCTCCTGATAAGGTACTTCTACCACTTCGCCCTCCTCATTCGGGATACGGTAGTACTTTTTAGAAAGGAACATTCTTGCATATGCGATACATGCAATGGACATCGGAATGGCAAGCACAATCGTGAGCAGGATAAACTTCCCCACATCCACTCCAAAGATACCGCATACGCCTAACGGTCCGGGTGTAGGCGGCACAAGGGAGTGCGTGATTACAAGCCCGGCTGCCAGCGCAACTCCCAATCCGATAAATGATTTTTTCGTAGCTTTGGAAATCGCTTTTGCAATCGGCGCAAGCACTACGAAACCTGAATCACAGAAAATCGGGATGGATACGAGAAAACCGGTCAGCGCCAGCGCTTCCTCTTCTCTCTTTTTCCCAAACAGCTTTAAGAACGTATGCGCCATTCTCTGGGCCGCTCCTGTCACTTCAAATATCTGTCCCATCATAACGCCGAAACCGATGATAATGCCGATACTTCCAAGCGTCCCTCCAAAACCGGATGTTATCGAATTGACGATGCCGAAGGTCTTTCCATCCTCCAGCGTAATGTTTACCAATGGCATTCCTCCTACGACTCCTACGATTACCGTACAGATAATGAGTGCCAGAAATGCCTGCACTTTTGTCTTGAGTACCAAGAATATTAAGACTGCAATACCGATTGCCAGGCCGATTAACATTCTCTCTCCGCTAAGTCCGTTTACCATAAATAATCCTCCTCTTCCTCCTTAAGATTTACTTTGTAAAATTAGGTGCGTATTTCGCCGCTAACAGAATTGCTTCAATCATGCTGACAGCACTTACAATTCCCTTTCCGGCAATGTCAAAAGCCGTTCCGTGGTCTACGGATGTGCGCAGGATAGGCATTCCGTTTGTTATCGCAATTGTTTTTTCAAAATCCAGCGTTTTCGTCGCAATATGACCCTGATCATGGTAGAGGGAGAGCACACTGTTATATCTGCCCTGCGCCGCCTGATGAAACACCGAATCCGCCCCAATCGGACCTGCCACATCATAGCCCTCCGCCTTAAGCTCTTCAATTGCCGGAGTAATCTCATTAACCTCCTCCCAGCCGAATAAACCATGCTCGCCGCTGTGCGGATTCAGCCCCGCAACGGCCATCGTTCCATCCTTGACGCCCAATTTTTCAAGCGCCTTGAGACACCGCTTCACGTAGTCCTTAATCCGCTCCTTGGTAATCATGTCCAGCATCTCTCTCAATGACACGTGTCTTGTCAGGAAAAACACCCTCATACCGTTCGTCTCAAACATCGTAAGCGGATCCTCGGTCCCTGTGAGAGCACCGAAAATCTCTGTGTGCCCGATGAAATGAATCCCTCCTGCACGCAGGGATTCCTTGTTAATCGGCGTTGTCGCCACCGCATCGACTTTGCCTTCGTTTGCAAGCTCAATACATTTCGCAATATATTCATATGCGGCCTTTCCGCACATTCCATTGACCTTTCCAAATTCAAATTTCTCAAGGTCAACATTGCCCAGGTCAATAAGATTTAAGATTCCTTTACGGAAATCTCCTTCTGACGGCTCTTTAATTACACGGATGCTGAGTTCTTCACCGACGATTCTAACAGCGTTCTCCATAATGGTTTTGTCTCCGACAACAATACAGTCCGCCGCATCAAATACTTCCGCTGCCGCAACTGACTTTGCCACGATTTCGGGTCCGACTCCTGCCGGATCTCCGATCGGTACTGCAATTAATGATTTTTTCATAGTTCTCTTCCTTTCTTTGTTAAATAGATTTTTAAATGTATAGTTTTTCCTTCAGGTATGTAATGCATTTATTAATTGCACTGCTGCTTCCCTGGCTTCCGCCCTTTGTAATGATATGCACTCCCTCAAATTCACCTTTTAAGAACTGCCCGTAGGCCGCAAGCGGGAGCACTTCATCCATTAAACTTAAACCCGCCGTATGGAATCTTTCACACACAGATACGGTCACATCGCCGCCGCTTGTATAAAGTCCCCGAAACGTCGGCTCCGCCTTGAATATGCGGTAAGTTATCTCGGCAAAAGCGCTGTTGATACGCCCCGTCACGTCATCCATTGAGCACTGGTATTTCTCCATATACGGATGAAAATCAATACGGTTTTCCGGATAGATTCCATCGCCCGTCACTGTGGAAATAAGATTCCGGTCACATTCCGCAAGGATTTCCTCCGCAACTCTGGCAATTTCTTTTTCCCTCTCCGCTTCCCCCTCAAGCAGCCTTTTTGTACTGACAAATACATTGTGGGTGCGCTGCGACAGCCAGAGTTCTTCCATCTGCTTTCTCGTATTCGGATTAACGCTTCCCACTACTGCAAGAATCTTGCTCTTCTCCTTCTTTTCATAGGGCGTAATCAGCTTTCTTGAAAGCGTTGCCGTAAACACCCCCGGATCCACTGCCACCACTTTCAGCCTGCTTGTAATAACCGCATCGGCAATCAAATCCAAATCCTCCTGCGTTACACAGTCCACTACAATAATCCTGCTTCCTTTTGCCGCACACTGCCTCATAAGGTCCGCAAGATAATGCTTGCCGTGCATCAGGTCTTTCATCAATATAGAGGACACCTGATATTTACTCTGCTGCTTAAAAAGCAGGGCCGGCTCCGACACCTTTACCGGAGTCTTCGGATCGATGGCAATATCCGTCTTATGTAACGGCAGCCCGTTTACGAGCATATAACCGCCAATCACAACTCTCCCCGACGACGGAAAGCAAGGCGCCACAACTGCCACATAGTCATCTCCAAGACAGTCCAGCATAGCATCCGTCTCACTCCCTAAGTTCCCCCGCAGGGTACTGTCAATCCGGTTTGCATACACCTTTACTTCGTCGCCCTTTAACAGCCTGCACACGTTCTGTACGCGGTTATAAGCAATCTCCGGCTCCACTCCCCTGCTGTCCGTAGGATATATAAGGCAGTCGCACTCGTTAAGGGTCGAGAGCTCAATCCGTTCTGTATTCATAACGGTATATGCCCTGTAATTCATATTCTTTAAGAGCACTCCCGTAGCATTGCCCCCCGTCAAGTCATCTGCAATCACAACACACTGCGGCATGACAAATCTCCTTTCATATTCAAACATTATATGTTCGTTTTTGTTGTTTTCATTGTACTATTTATGTTTGAATATGTCAATTAAATCTATTTTTTGACAAAGAATTTGTATACATGCACAAATTGCATGTTTGTTTTTGTTAATTATAAACAATCACAGCACTCGATTTGACCTTTGCTGCTAATGATTAATTAGTACCTCGACCGCTTCTTTCAAGGTACTGGCCTCTCCTACATTTCCCGGAAAAATGACATACGGCGTCATCGGGAACTTACTCTCTTTTCCTGTCTGCCAAACAGGGATTCCCGGACGGATTTGTCCGAGGACATTTGCCTTCCTTACTGCAAGCGCCTTTGTCCCCACGTCGCTGGAGGTGATTCCTCCCTTTGCAATTACAAAGCTTGGCGTAATAGTAAGCCGCCCCACCAATGACTGCACTGCATCAGAGATTTTAACAGAGAGACGCAGCTCATCCTCTTTATCCCCTGTATCAGCCGTGATAAGTGCACGGGTTGTATAACAGCACACGGTTCTCCCCGCTCTTATGCACGCTTCCTCTTTTTCAAGGCACCTCTTGACCTCGGCCTCAAACGCTTCATCATCCTTTACCAATGTAGCGTCTAACTCGATAAACTCAATATTTTTAAGCTCCTTTAAACATTCCACCTGCTTCGTCGTCTTGTCCGTATGAGAACCCACCACGATAATTCCGCCGTTCTTTGTCTCTTTTACAACCATCTGCTCTCTTGTAAGAAGAGGCTGGCTTACGACTCCGCCCATAACTTTGACAATTGCCGCTGCAGTACGGAACATAAACACTTTACCTTTTGCCATTGCCCGGTACAACGCCGTACAGAACACCTTAACGTCGGCATAATCGGCCGCATTTACAATGATTTTATTGAAACCCTTTACCGCCATAAGCTGCTCTTCTATCTTATCAATGTCTAGATTGCGGATATCCTCAAGCGAGATGCACACAGCATCCGAAGCTTTATACGCACCCTTTGTCTTTTCCTCCACATATTCCGGCATGACAGCCGTGCTATAGCCGAACGTCTTATCTTTCGCGAACTCCGTCTCATCTGCCGGGACAAGCTCCTCACCGTACTTTACATAATGTACATTGTCAATCGTAAATCTGCCTCCCTCCTTAAAAAACGGGCACAGAATCTCTCCGTCAACGGTCTTTCCCGTATTCTGCTCATAGCATTCTTTCAGAAGTTCCGTCTCAAGAGGGTAATGACCGCGCAGCGTACTGTCGCTCCGGCTGATAAACAGGTATTCTTTTCCACTCTCTTTTGCAGCTTCATCCACAACAGCTGCAATCTCTCTGTGCGCCCTCGCCGTCTGCTCCGCTGTAAATCCTCTGGAATTTGTCAGCACGTAAAACAGGTTATTCTCCTCCTTAAAACCTTGCCGGATACTTTCTTTATCCCAATTTGTATATACAGAGACGTCATGGACCGTCTGCACGCCTGTAGGATCGTCGTCCAGAACCACGATTTTTTTATTGTTCGCCGCTATCTCTTTATTCAGCAGTTCATCAACCGCCGCTTCATCTATTTTTTTGTATGAAGTCAACACTTCTGCACTTAATGACATCTTTATCCCCCCTGCTAATCAAGCTTTTTAACTTCTACGTCCGCCAGCTTTTCAAAATACTGTACGATTCCGCCGTGGTCGTCTTCCATATGGCCATGAACTTTTAAGGACTGCAAAATCTCATATAACTGTGCGGTATACGGGATTGGAACGTCAATGGAATGTGCGGTATTGACAACATTTTTTATATCTTTATGATTAATTCTGATTGGTCCGCCCGGTTTGAAATTGCGTTCCACTATCATCGGAATCTTAGCGTCCAAAACCGCGCTTCCTGCAAGTCCGCCCCGAATTGCCTCATATACCTTGCACGGATCGGCCCCCGCTTTCACGGCAAGGACAAACGCCTCGGACACTACCGCAATCGTATTATTGACGATTACCTGATTTGCAAGCTTTGTGACACTCCCGCTTCCGCTTCCTCCAATCAAAAGCGCAGAAGAACCAAGAATTTCAAAATACTCTTTCATGGCGTCAAAATCCTTTTGGTCGCCGCCGGCCATAATCGCAAGAGTACCTGCAACGGCACCCGGCTCTCCTCCTGATACCGGGGCGTCCACAAAACCGGCGCCCTTTTCCTTTAATCCTTTGTAACATTCCTGGGACTCTGTCGGCGTTACGGAACTCATGTCACATACTACACTTCCCGGCTTAATCGTTGACGCCACTCCGTCCTTCCCAAAAAGAATTGATTTTGAAATCGCTCCGCTTGGAACCATAATAATGATTCGATCACACTGTTTTCCAATTTCGGCATATGAGGCTTCCTGCGCCCCCGCCGAGACAACATCCGCTACCGCCTCTTTGTTTAAGTCGGCTGCCAAAAGTTCCACGCCTGCCTTCAAAAGATTTTTTGCCATAGGCCTTCCCATGATACCTAATCCGATAAATCCTACTTTCATCTCTTTACTTCCTTTCTTAAATGAATGTTTAATAATGTTTGTTTGTGAAATAATACGTTCGTTATTTCATTTCTTATATCCATTTTACTGCATACCGGTATACCGGTCAATAGGGTAAATTTGTTTCTCTTTTTTCAACAGTTTTTCTATATCATTTTTGTGCAAATATTCCTAATTCCCAATTTATTTTGTTATTATTTTAACGATTTCAATCAAAACAACTGCTTTCTATTGACCGTTTTTTCAGATTATTGTATGATAATCCGGAAGGAAATTATTGTATACACGCTTGAAATATATATGCGTTTGAGATAAATAGTTTGAGATAGATCGGTCAGAGGAGATTTTATGATACCCTTAAATGAACAAGCTTTCCACCACTTGAAAAATATGATTATTAACAATGAGCTTTCCTATCAGGAAATATATTCTGAGACGCAGCTGTCCAAAGAACTTGGCATCTCGCGCACTCCTTTCCGGGATGCAGTCCACCGTCTTGCCCAGGAGGGATATGTCGACATCATTCCAAGCAAGGGGTTTTGCATTCACAAGCTGACAAAGCAGGATGTGGACGAGACTTTTCAAGTCCGCTCCGCCCTTGAGTGCTACTGCACCTTTCAAATCGCAAGGGAGGCCCATACCCGGAAAGCCAAAAAATTATTTAAAGAGCTGGACTGGATTATGGAAGAATTAACGGAAATTCTAAACACGACCCAGTCCATCGAAGAATTTTGCGAATACGATTTCCAGTTTCACAATAAAATTATTGATTACCTGAAAAATGAACAATTCTCTTCAGTTTTCTCCTCCTTTATGTACCGGATGCGAAAACTTGCCGAATTATCGCTGGCACACAAAGGACGTATGCAGGATACTTTTGATGAACATATGGCAATCCTTACCGCCATGAAAAACAAAGACACCGCACATGTTTATGAAATTACCCTCCGGCATATGGATACGCCGAGGGGAATAAATCTGGAAGATTTATAACCAAACAGCTTACAAGGGGCTAATCTTTCTTTAGCCCTTTATAATAAGAACCGCTCGTATACAGCGCCGCCGCCGGATTATGACCCATGACTCTGTCCTTGGCGACAAGTGTCGTCACCAACGCATCCGAATATTTATAAAACAGGCTGTCATGCCCTACGCACAGCCCCATGACAATGTTCATGTCTGTCTTTTCTTTGTTAAGCAGCTTTGCCTGAAGGATGGGATTGCACATATTAACACCTACATCACAGCAGGCTTTGTCAATTCCCATAGCTTCCTTCGGCACCGCGCCCGCCTTGCACGCAATCCCGAACACTTCGAAGCCGTGGCTCCTAAGAATGTCCGTCAATAGTTTTGTCTCTCTTATCAGGCCTACGCAGGTTGCTATCCCAAGCTTTTTATAATCCATCTTTTTCGCAAATTCAATGATTTCTCTTACCCTGCACCACTGCATATAGCCTTCGTGTTCTACTTGTGCGGCAGTTTGCATAACTTTAAGATTATCATCCTCGTGATAGATGTCTAAAGCCTCTTTTTTTACCTCTTCATCCATGTTCGTTGTCAGACAAAAAGCCGGATAACTTTTATCCATCGAATTACAATTTGTTACTGCGCAGTCTGCACACGATAGTTTTCTGTTTTCCATTTTAAAATTCCTCCTAACAGATCCTTTACTTTATTAATTTGTCTCTCTTTTCCACACTTCATAAGCAATATATTCATGGCTGTAATGGTATCCCAGCTTCTCCGCCAGTGATACTGACCATCTGTTCTGCGCATCCCAGCTCGGATACAGGTTTTTCCTGCAGCATTCCAATATCAGCCTTGCTCCGCACACACAAGCAAGCCCCTTTCTCCGGTACGGTCCATAGGTGTCAATCTCAACCTCTATCCCCTCCCCGTATGTAGAATATGAGGATGCGCCAGAGACAACTCTGCCCTGCTCTAAAATGACTGCGCCAAGTCCAAGCTTTTTGTATGTTCCGTAATCCTTATACTGCGCCACCAAGTCACGGCTCCACTCCTGGCTCCTGCACTGATTGTAAGACTCTTCATCCATCATCCTTAATTCATAACCGTCAGGCAGCGTGCGAATGATTCTCTTCAAGTTCTCTTCGTCAAATATTTGGGGTTCTTTTTTAATTGCATAGCGTGATACTTTTTTCGCCTTCCTGCCGAAACTGCTTTCTATCATCCCGCCCCACCCGTCATTTTCCGGCACCATAATGACAAAATCCTTCCGGCAGGCCTTTGATAGATTGATAACAAATTCCCGCTTCGGTTCTCCGGCAAAAAAGACAAAATCACCGAGCACTGCTGCCGCCGAATGCGGCTTTTTTCTATCATCTGCGTAGATTTCGCCCATGATTCCCTGTAAGCAGGACCAGATAATCGTTTCCTGCCATTCTCCAAAGATTTGCCGCACCTTGCCTGTATTTGCAAGTCTATCTATCATCGCACCCCTCGCCCTTTCCCTGCCAGCTAAAAAATATCAGCGCCGCTGTCGTAAGCGCCAGCCCGAAAACTGCAAGCACCGTCGGTTTCTCTGAAAAAAACAGGAACCCAAACACCATCGCCGCCACCGGTTCGCCAGCCGCCAAAATGGAAGCTTTCCCCGCCTCCATATAATTTAATGACAGTGTGTAAAACACATAAGGCAGCACGGAAGCAGTCAATGCATTCACAAGCATAAACACCCACATTCCGAGACCTCCGCCAGTCGTGACACTGTAGATACACTTCCAGTCCGTAACCAAAAAAAGAGCGGCGGCGCTGATAAGCATGCAGTAAAAGGTTACCGTAAATGCATGATACCCTCTTCCTGCCGCCTCCTTACTCACCAGACTGTACATGGCATAGAAAAACGCAGCCAAAATGCCAAAGCCTATCCCTTTTACCGACCACTTCATTCCCGAACCCGTCTCCAGCACTCCGCTCACCAGAACGCAGCCTGCTAAAGCAAGAGCCGTGCATCCAAGTTTCTTTAATGTTATCTTCTCACCAAACAAAATCCTTGCCAGGAACAGCACGAAAATAGGCGACATACTGAGAAGTACCGCTGCCAGAGACAGCGCAGCTTCTTTTATTGATGCATTGTAGGCAAGCATGACCCCAAGTATCCCGCAAAATCCTCCAAGTACAAATATCCAAATATCCTTAAGCTTTATCACAAATAATCTCTTGTCATACAGATAAATGGCCGCCGCTAAAATGCATACCGCTGCGGCAAGCCTTGATTCCGCCACTGTATAGCCGTCCATGCCAAGCCCTGTAAGCTTCCTCACAAAAATCCCCCCGGAACCCCACATAATGCCGGACAATAGCGGAAGCATGAAAACCGCTCTTTTCATCCCTCTTCATCCTTTTCCATTCTCATCATTCCAGTAT
This sequence comes from uncultured Dorea sp., assembly GCA_910579335.1. Classification (GTDB taxonomy): domain Bacteria; phylum Bacillota; class Clostridia; order Lachnospirales; family Lachnospiraceae; genus MD308. The sequence goes on from CAJTUQ010000042.1 coordinate 12,637, forward strand.
ACTTATGTGTAATCTCAAAACTTTCTTTTTCCAAGCCTGACTGCTTCCATCTCCTGTTTGAGCCCTTTGTCCATCGAATCAAAAAGATAGTTCTTCGTCCCTTTTTCACGGTTTCTATATTGCTGCTCAATCTCTTTTCTCACAATCTCCACTTCCTCAAAAAACTCTCTGGCGGAAATCAGCGTCCCTCCCTGACCAAGTGTCACTACCTGCTCTACCCCGTCAGAAGTCACAACGGTAACATGGTACTTCCGTCCGATTTCATGCACTACCTTTTCAATATACTGGTCTGCAGTCTCTGCCTCCTTCGTATATACTACGTGGATATTGTGATATTTTTGTATTTCCAGCGCATAGCCGTCTACTTTGTAAGCATCAAAAACCAGAATTACCACGCACTTTTTAAAGCCCTGATAATTGCACAAAATATCCATAAGCCGCCCTCTGGCCCCTTCGATATTATCCTTTGCAAGCTCCTTTAACTCTTCCCATGCAAAAATAACATTATAGCCGTCCACCAGAAGATACTCTTTTATTTTCTCTTTCTTCTTTCCCTTTTTTGGCGCCTGCAGGATCTCTTTCGAAGACGGCGGCAGCTTCGCCTCATATTTTCCATAGGTACGGATAAAGATCTCCTCCAGCTCTTTTTCCTCTTTCACGCTTAAAGTATACCTCTGCGCAGCCTCTTTCCCGGCCGAAAGACGTCCTGCCCCCCTTCCCTTCCTGCCTGGTTCCTGCTTAACCTCTTCCTCTGCCCTTTCCGCCATCCGCTTCTTCAGCTGGCTTTCAATATGCATGTGTTGTGTGACCTCATTCCACGGCACGTAAAATCCTGCTCCGTGAGCGCAAAACACAGAGCCCGCCGGATTCTCTATGTCTTTTTCCGGGTCATAGCCGGATGCCCAAACAACCTCCTCCTGGTTCTGGCACGGCTCATAGCCCTTAATCTCAAAAGAAATCCTTCCTCTGCCCTTTGTATATCCCAAAACTTCACGCTGATAATCACGCATAGCGGACACCGGGGCACTTCCGGTCAGTACCGTCATCTCCCCTTCTGTCTCCGGCGCACCGGCTTCCCCATGCATTCTCTGGATGTCCGTCATCGCCCGTCCGATAAGCTCTGTGGGTACTTCCAGCCGAAACAGGTAATACGGCTCAAGCAGGACACTTGCCGCCTGCATAAGCCCATGCCTTACCGCGCGGTAAGTAGACTGCCGGAAATCTCCACCCTCCGTATGCTTTAAATGGGCGCGCCCTGCCGCCAGCGTTATCTTCATATCCGTAATTTCCGAACCTGTCAGAACACCGCGGTGGGATTTTTCCATTAAATGTGTAAGAATCAATCTCTGCCAGTTTTTATCCAACTCATCTTCACTGCACGCCGTATCGAATACAAGCCCGCTTCCTCGTTCTCCCGGCTCTAAAATCAAATGCACCTCCGCATAATGGCGAAGCGGTTCAAAATGTCCCACCCCCTCCGCCGTTTCCGTAATCGTCTCTTTATATACGATATTGCCCGATCCAAACTCTACCGAAACGCCAAAGCGCTCCTGTATCAAACTTTTTAGTATCTCTGTCTGCACTTCTCCCATAAGGCTTACATGGATTTCTCCCAGCTCTTCTTCCCAGATGATTCGAAGCATCGGTTCCTCTTCCTCAAGCTGACGCAGGTTCAAAAGCATTTTATGGACGTCGCAGTCTTCCGGCAGGATTATCTGATAATTCAGAACCGGCTCAAGCAGCGGCCCTTTTGTCTGTCCCTCCGTTCCGAGCCCTTGTCCGGCATATGTGCTGTCGGGACCTGTAACCGCACAGACCGCACCCTTCTTAACTTCCTGTGCGGTCTCAAACTTCTCACCGGAATAAATACGGATTTGATTTACCTTCTCTTCATTGATTAAAATATCCTTTACCTTCAGGCGCCCTTTCGTGACCTTAAGATGCGTCAGGCGGTTCCCCTGTAAATCGCGGGAAATCTTAAACACTCTTGCCCCAAACTCTTCCCCGTTATTTTCCAAACCGCCTATACCGGCACAGGCTCCCGCATATCTTTCTATCCCTTCCAAAAGCTCCCGCACGCCTATATTTTTTAAAGCAGCGCCAAAATAGCAGGGAAATACTTTCCTCTCCGCCGTCATCGCCGCAATAAGCTCATCTTTAATCCTTCCCGTTTCCAGATACTGCTCCATAGCCTCTTCACTGCAAAGGGCAAGATTTTCATAAAATTCTTCCAGATTCTTCCTGTCGGCATGTTCCGGCACATGAAAAGAAACGCAGCCTTCGTCAAGGCTGCGGCTCAATTCTCCAAGAAGCGCCGAAGCATCCGTCCCCTCTTGGTCCATCTTATTTACAAAAAGGAATACCGGTATCCGGTACATGGAAAGAAGCCTCCACAAAGTACGCGTATGACCCTGTATGCCGTCCGCCCCGTTTATTACCAGTACTGCCGCATCCAGTACCCGGAGCGTGCGCTCCATCTCCGCCGAAAAGTCTGCATGTCCCGGCGTATCGAGAAGCGTTACCTGCATATCGCCGAAAGAAAACACCGCCTGCTTTGAAAATATAGTGATTCCCCGGCTTTTTTCCAATTCATAGGTGTCCAGAAATGCACTGCCGTGGTCTACGCGCCCCTGCTTTCTAATCTTTCCGGTCAGATATAGAATGCTTTCGGACAGTGTCGTCTTACCGGCATCTACATGCGCTAATATCCCTATAACAATATTCTTCATAATTACTTTTGAACGTATTTTTCCTTTAATTCCTTTACCTTTGCATTGTAAGCGTCATTCTGCTTCTGATGAAGAAGATTCGCCTTGATGGTACTGCTTACGTCTGCATAGGCTGTCTCGGAAGCTTCGCTCTTTCCTTCCACTTTAATCAGATGATATCCAAAGCTTGTCTTAACCGGCCCGACAATCATACCGATTTGCGCTTGAAACGCCGCTTTCTCAAATTCAGGAACCATCTGTCCTTTTCCGAACTCGCCGAGGTCTCCTCCCCGCTGTGCGGACGGACAGGTAGAAAATTCTTTTGCCGCCTCCTCAAACGTCACGGATCCATTCTCGATATCTTTCTGTATGGCAGCACATTTTTCCTCTGTGTCAACCAGAATATGCTTTGCTTTTACTGTCTCACCTTTCACAAACTGGCGCTTATTCGCATGAAAATAACTTTCCGCCTCCTCGTCCGTGACGGTGATACCCTTTATCGTCTCCGAAACCATCATCTGTGCGAGGATGTCCTTCCTTGCTCCCTCCATGATTTTTTTAAATTCCTCTGTCTCGTCCAGCTTCTGCTCCTCTCCCTGCTTGGTAAACATCCGCAGGGCAGTCAGCTGTTCCAGACACTGCTGCCTAAACTGCGGGTTCGAACGATACGCCTGCTGCTCCTGAGGTACATTCTCCATAAAATCATTCAAATCCTTCTCCGTAATCTCTTCTCCCGCTACAACCATTAACACTTTGTTCTCCATAAATTTCCTCCATTCCGCAAAACTTTATTACATTTTATTATTCCGGTTACAATGCCGGATTACCGTCTAGTAATCGTAGTCATCATAATCGTCATAGTCGTCATAATCCTTTCTTCTCCCTCTTCCTCTTCTGCCGCCGCCAAACACAGAGCGAATCAGCCGGAAAATTCCCAGCACAATCATCCGCACTATTACAAAGGCGATAAACATAGCCATAAACCCGGCCACGCCTGCAACAATATCGTCAAAATCCATCGTCCCGGTTCCTGTAATCCCCTGTCCGATTTCAATTGCGAACACAATAACGATAATCACTGTAAACACATAAATCCATGCAATAACCAGCACATGGTTCTCGCTCAGCAGCTTGAACAGCGGATAGATAACAAACAGCATTCCCATTCCAAGAAGCCCGATTACTATAAAATGAAGCTCCTTGTCCGAAAACACTGTTTCAAAGCTGTCATTCCACGTCATTATCATATCGTGAATCACCGCAATCATCTTTACAATCACATATAAAAATTCAGCCATAATACCCCTTTCTCTTTTGTTCTATACTCCACTTTGTCCATCAAGGTATTATAACGCAAAGACTGCCGGACATCAAGTCCGACAGCCCCCATTATTTAAAACTCTATTCAATTATAATCTCAAAACCAGTGTCTGTCTCTGTCGTTGTCGTCTTCTTTCCGCGGTCCTTCGCAAGCTTCTCCACGTTCGTCCTCTGATGAGGCTCGCTGACTAACACTTTTACGGCTCCATCCGCACTCTTTAACGCCTCTGCCGTCAGCATAATCGGCTCCGGACAGGAAAGGCCTCTTGCGTCTACTTCTTTCATGATTTATGCGCCTCCTATTTTACATTTTCCCGTTTGTTTGTAAATGCAATGATAAAACATACGATAATACAGATAATAACTGCGGCTTTTCCGGCCGGTGTCGCCGCGCCTGCGACGATCTCATTCGTCTCCGCATTCAACGCTGTTCCGCTTGATGCAAGTCCTAAATTGTGACAGAGGGCCGCTCCGACAAACAACCCAAGAACCGTCACCGCCGCATCAGACGAACCCTGGCCCGCTAAAATCAGCTGGCGGAGAGGACAACCTCCTGCCAGGACAGCCGCAAACCCGACCGCATACATGCCGAGGATATTCCACAGATGATTAGAATGAGCAATAATTCCCGGTGTGTCAAATCCAACAACGAATTTACCCATAGCAAGATTATACACAAGCATTACTACGAATACGCCGCCGATAACCGTCAATAAATCAAAGTTTTTCATCAGAATCACGTCGCGGATACCGCCTGCAAAACACATTCTTGCCTTCTGTGCAAGAGCGCCGAATACAAGCCCGCCAATCAACGATAAGATAATCGGCGCATGCATGCTTCCCGGTCCGGCCTCGCTCGCCTTCAAAAGTCCCATTACCCCAAGAACAAGCACTCCAATTAAAAGAATCGGAAGCACTGCTCCGCTTTCCTTTCCTGTATCATGGGAACGTCCGAGACTAAAGCCCTTCTTTAATGCGAACGTACCTGTCGCTACGCCAAGGACAAATCCAATCAATGCAACCCACGCATTTAAATCACCTGCCGACATACGGATCACCATACGCAGCGGACAGCCTAAAAATACAAGGGAGCCAATCATGATAACCATTCCCAGGATAAAACGGATCATCGGCGACGAACCTGCTGTTGAACGATATTCTTTTGTCGCAATAGAGATTAAAAACGCTCCCAATACCAGTCCCGTAATCTCCGGTCTCGCATATTGAACCACCTCTGCCTGATGCATTCCCAGCGAACCCGCCATATCGCGCACAAAGCATGCAATACAAAATGCCATGTTCGCCGGATTGCCGAAATACGCCAGCACCGCTGCCACGACTCCGCAGAGAAGTCCCGCTACGGCAAGTTTTTTCCTTGAATCATACAAATTCATGTTACTTTCCTCTCTTTCCTCTTTGAGTAACTATTTTATGTCTACCTCTTTATTATGAACTTGTATGAACGGTGTGTCCAATTGATATTGATTATAAATTAACAAACTTATTGTTTTTATCTATATAAAAACACAAGATACTGCATGGGGCCGCCGCGTCCCCTCAATATCTATTCTCTCTCCTCAAGCTTACGATAATCCACATGATATCCCACATACTTATATGCGGGGCGGATAATCTTTCCTTTGTTTACAAGTTCTTCCAGTCGGTGCGCACTCCAGCCGGAAATTCTTGATATGGCAAAAATCGGCGTAAATAATTCCGTCGGAATCCCCAGCATACTGTACACAAGTCCGCTGTAAAAATCCACATTTGCGCAAATCGGCTTAAAAAGTCTTCTTCTCTCCATCAGAAGCTTCGACGCAATGCGCTCCACCATGTTATAAAGCGCAAATTCCGCCTCCATTCCCTTCGCCTCAGAAAGTCTACGGGCATATTCTTTCAGCACCGCTTCTCTCGGATCGGAGATAGTATAAACCGCATGTCCCATCCCGTAAATCAAACCTGCGCCGTCAAACGCCTCTTTGTCCAATACTCTGATTAAATACTCCGTCACAGCCTGCTCATCCGTAACATCCGGACACGATTCCTTCAAATCCCCGAACATCTGCATAACCTTTAAATTGGCGCCGCCATGCCGCGGCCCTTTGAGAGAGGACATAGATGCGGCCACCGCCGAATAGGTATCCGTCCCTGAGCTTGTCACTACATGATTGGTAAACGTGCTGTTATTACCGCCGCCGTGATCCGCATGGAGCACTAAAGCAATATCCAGCACCTTTGCCTCCAGCTTCGTATACTTCCCGTCCTTTCGCAGCATATAGAGAATGTTTTCGGCCGTGGAAAGCTCCGGATCCGGCGGACGTACCATCAAAGTCTTGTCAAAATGGAACATTCTGTACGCATAATACGCATACACGCTCATCATAGGCATTTTTGCGATTAACTGCAGGGACTGCCTCAACACGTTGGACACCGAGATATCATCTGGCCGGGCATCATAGGAATATAAAAGTACAATACATTTCTGCAGCGCATTCATAATATTGGCCGGAGGAGCCTTCATAACCACATCTCTCACAAACTGGCCGGAAAGCTCCCGCAGGCTCCCCAGTATCTTAATAAAGTTTTCAAACTCGTCACTGCCCGGCAGCCTTCCGAATAAAAGCAGATAAGTGGCCTCTTCAAACAGAAAGCGCTCCCGCCCGGCAGCATTTACGATATCCTTTACATTAACGCCTTGATAGTAAAGCTCTCCCTCTACCGGATAGGATCTTCCGTTCACACGCTTCATCGCCACAACGTCCGATATCTCCGTCAGGCCTGTCAGGACGCCTTTTCCGTTAGAATCGCGCAAACCTCTCTTTACGTCATATTCAAGATAAAGATTCTGGTCTATGGCGCCGGAACGCATACAATTCTCGACCAGTTCTCCAAACTTAATATCCAGTTCCTCCCCAAGTTCCATCATAGAATGTATATTTTCCATATAACCGCCCCTTTCTTTTATTTATAAAAATACCTAACTGCCGGCATAGTAACTCTGCCTGGCAGTCAGGTATCACCGCCTTCGGAAAATATCCTGCTGCATCTTACCCTATCATCTTTTTTTTGAAATCCCGACTACTCCGAACGCCCCCGGACCGCCATGCGTCGTGATAACTCCTCCGGTCTGCACCCATGTCACCTTCCTCGCTCCGCAGGATACCGCCGCTTTTTCGGCTCTCTGCCTCACCTCGTCCGACATGCGGGGCGAATTAATCAGCCATATCTCATCCAGGTCTAGCTCCTGCTCCCTGATATAGCTTTCAGTCAGCCCTGCGACAATCTTTTTCATACTTCCTCTGTGCTTTTTTGTCGCTTTCAAATATCCGTCCAGAATGTCAATCTGCGGATGAATTTTTAACAGGGTCCCGCACAGCGCAGCCGCGTTGCTCACCCTTCCTCCTGCACGAAGAAATTCAAGCTTGTCCGGCACAAAGCACATGCGTACGCTTTCAGACACTTCTTTTGCCTTTTCCGCGGCCTCAGAAACCGTCCATTCCGGATGTTCTCTTAAAAGCTTTGCCATCGTAATCACGACCGCATACTGCCCCACCGACACATGCTTCGTATCGATGCTGGTTACATAATCCCGCCCCTGCGCCGCTATCTGGCCGCTTTGATACGAGCAGGTGGTCACTGAGGAATACGCAAGATATAATATCTGTCCGTCCGGGTGCTCCTTATGGATTCTGTCAAATATCTTCTCAAAATCCTCTGGAACACTGCCGCTCGTTTTCGGCAGCTTTCCCGTCCGCTCATAGAACAAACACACCTCTTCCGCCGGAAACGCTGCGTCATCTTTCGTCTCCTCCCCAAATGACACATGCATCGGCACAATATAAATTCCATATTTTTCAGCTACATCTTTTGTAATGTCCGAACCCGTCTCTGCAAGTAAAATAATATTTCCCATGATTTTCTCCTTTTACATCATGTAGTTTTTATTACTACTTGTTATTGTATCTCACGGGCACCTATGATACAATTTACAGATAAGTATAAAATGTAAACTTTAAGGAGTATGCCAATGAAACACGATGTTTCCTTAATGAAAAGTATCCTTGGGAAAAATTTTACAAAAAGAAACCGCTTTACCAGACAATGTATCGGTGAATCAATCATTGCCTTAATGCAGAATAAAGTCTTCGAGGAAATAACCATTTCAGACATTGTGAAAAAGGCCGGCGTGTCACGCATGACCTTTTACCACTATTTCCAGTCGAAAACCGACGCCCTCAATAGTTATCTCCACGAAATCATCGAGCTTTATCTGGAAGAATGCAGCCGTTCCATTGGAATCGACAGCTTTTACGATGCTGTGCACATCCGCCATGCTTTTTTGTTTTTTGACCAGTACTCTGTTTTTTTCCTGACTCTTTCCAACGCCAACCTTCATTCTCTTATGATTCATGCGATAAACGAATACATTACCAAGCTCGTTGCTCCCGTATACCCGCACTCCGCCTATGAATTGTACTATTATGGCGGAGCGCTTCTGAATGTGTTTTTAAAATGGGAAGCCGGCGGCAAAAAGGAATCCGTGGACGAAATCGTACAAGTCGTCTGCCACTGCAGCAATATAAATGAACTATAACCGAACCTTTTGTATCTATTCTTTTCTATTTCATCATTTATCGTATCAGCCTTTGTTCTGCATCTCTACAAGACGCTCGCCGCAGTAAATTTCACGAAGCTTCGGCTTCTCGATCTTACCCGTAGCATTGCGGGGTACCTCTGCAAATATATATTTATGCGGGCGCTTGTACCGGGGCAGTTTCTTACAGAACTGCTCCAGCTCCTCCTGGGTGCACGACGCGCCCTCCTTAATCTCTACAATCGCCGCCGCAATCTCTCCGAGACGCTTATCCGGCAGGCCGATAACAGCCACGTCCTTTACCGCTTGGTTCGAACGCATAAAATCTTCAATCTGAACCGGATACAGATTCTCTCCTCCGCTGATGATGACGTCTTTCTTGCGGTCTACAAGGAAAATAAAACCATCCTCATCCTCCATCGCCATATCGCCGGTATAAAGCCATCCGTCCTTCAACACGTCAGCCGTTGCTGTTTCATCATTATAGTAACAGGTCATAACGCCCGGCCCGCGCAAAAGCAGCTCGCCTACGTCTCCCTGCGCAACATCCTTGCCTGCTTCATCTACAATACGGGTTCTCCAGCCGTACCCCGCTTTTCCGATTGCTCCTACCTTGTGAATATTGTTAATGCCAAGATGCACGGCGCCCGGCCCTATCGATTCGCTCAATCCGTAATTTGTATCATATTTGTGATTCGGGAAATACTTCCTCCACCGCTTAATCAAACTTGGCGGAACCGGCTGCGCCCCGATATGCATAAGCCGCCACTGGCTGAGTTCATAATCTTCAAGCCTGACGTCCCCTCTGTCTAACGCATCAAGAATATCCTGCGCCCACGGAACAAGGAGCCAGACAATCGTACACTTCTCTTTGGATACAGCATCAAGTATGACATCCGGCGCCGTGCCTTTTAACAGGATTCCCTTCCCTCCCGTCAGGAAACTGCCGAACCAATGCATCTTCGCTCCGGTATGGTACAGCGGCGGAATACATAAAAATATATCGTCCTTTGTCTGCTGATGATGGCTCTGCTCTACTTTACAGGCATGCATCAGGCTTTCATGGTTATGTAAAATCGCCTTTGGGAACCCGGTTGTCCCTGACGAGAAATAGATTGCCGCGTCATCACCGTCATGCAGTATGATATCCGGCGACTGGCACGAACAGTTCACCGACTGCTGCACATAGCTCTCAGCAAAGGAAGGACACCCGTCGCCAACATAAAAGACAAGCCGGTTCTTTGAAATCGTATCCGCAATCTCCTCCACACGCCCGATAAACTCCGGTCCAAAAACCAGGACATCCGACTCGGAAAGATTCAGGCAGTATTCAATCTCCTCTGAAGAGTAGCGGAAATTAAGCGGAACCGCCAGTGCTCCTGTCTTCAATACTCCGAAATATATCGGGAGCCATTCGAGACAATTCATCAAAAGAATCGCGACTTTATCTCCCTTTTTCACCCCCCGGCTCAAAAGCAGATTGGCAAAACGGTTCGCCTTT
>CAJTUQ010000043.1:0-16813 GCA_910579335.1 uncultured Dorea sp.
GAAGTAATCGCTAAAATCTTTTTCTGTAGGAATCAGACTGCCTACCTTGTAATGTCCGGATTTTATTTCGTCTAATATTAAGGTTTTCAGCTGGAAGTAAAGGGGAATGGGAATATTACGGTTAATTTTGTCAGGTTCGTTCAGCATAATTGGCCTCCTTGTATTATAGCATTATGTAGTAATGTCATATCATTAATAGCAACTTAAATATATCACGTTGTTAATAAAACGTCAAGAAGAGATAAAGCAGAAAATTACACATTGAAAATTAGCATAAAATAGAATAAAATTATACAAGGATATTTAATTTGTCAGGAAAGGGAGTTGGCTATGCACCCATTTACGAATGTAACGATAGATAAAAACGTACCGGTACCAATGTATTATCAATTGAAGAAGATCATTCAGGACATGATTAAGGACGGAAGGCTTAAGGCGGGAGACATGCTTCCTACGGAAATGGAGTTAAGCGAGATGTTTTCTATCAGCCGGACGACGACAAGGCAGGCGATGATGGAGCTTGTTATGGAGGGGACGCTGTACAGGGTAAAGAGCAAAGGAACCTTTGTGTCGGAAAATAAAGTTGTACAGGATTTTACAAATGTCATTAGGGCCTCCCATAATCTTTTGCGCGCACAGAATGTAAAGACGACTACAAAGGTTTTGTCCTTGTCTGTTGTAAAGGCTGATGAACGCGTGGCCGAGATGCTGAGACTGAATCCGGGGGAGGACGTCATACATTTGAAGAGACTCCGGTTTATAAATAACGAGCCTAATGTATTGGCGGACGCCTATCTTCCAATGGTTTGCAAGGATATGCTTGAGACGGACATGAATGAAACAGGCTTGTATCAGTTTTTGGATATGCGCGAAGAGACGACGCCGGCCTATGCGGTGAGAGAGCTGCAGGCGGTGGCTGCGGATGAGAAGGAAGCAGAACTTTTAAATATCAGGAGAGAAGCCCCGGTTCAATCAACGACTTCCGTTACTTATACGAAGGACGACAGACCGATTGAATACTCAGTATCAAAATTCCGCGGCGATACGAATGTATTTCGGTGCGAAGTAAGGATTTAACTTTTCATTGAGCTGTACTTCAAAATTTATACTTTACAAATCACATATTATGTTATATCATTACTATATAGTGATGATGTTCTATGGGTTAATGATAATTGAATAGGAGGCAGATATGAAAGCAGTAGAGGTACAGGGATTAGCTCATGTAGGACTATATGTGAATGATGCGGCACGTTCGGTTCAGTTTTACGAGGACAAGCTGGGCTTTCAATTGATACATGAGGCGGTCAATAAGATTCCGGAGGGCGATGTATTAGTAAAATTCGTACAGAACGGTACATGCATGCTTGAGCTTGTACAGTTCCCTTATGAAATTAAGAGGGAAGACGGCTGGTTTGACCATATTTCCATTGCGGTAAAAGACATTGATTCTGCGATTGAGATATTGAAGGAAAAAGGGATTGAATTTGAGGAGGGCAGTTATACGGTTGCTCCGCATGTATTTCCGCCGGCGGGTTCAAAGTGGGTGTTTTTCAGAGGACCGGACGGAGAACATATTGAATTGAATGAACGGATGTAGATAGAAAGGATTGGGAAGAAAATTTCCAATCCTTTTTTGTGGAATTTGCGTACGAAAAAACAGATGATAAAAAATTTATTATTGATAATTGACAAAACAGGAAAAGTAAGATATATTATGTTATAACAATACAATATAGTAATATCATCACTAAAACAAAGTATAAGAAGGAGGATAAAAGAATGAAAAGAGTATTGGCGGTAATTTTAACAGGTATGATGGTTATGGGACTTATGGCCTGCAGTGATAAAGGCAGCGCTTCTTCAGAGCCGGCGGATGATTCTGAAGGCAAGGGAGGCAAGGAATATAATGTCGTATATCTTTCCCCGTCGACAGAATCAGAGTATTGGCAGTATGCAGAGGTAGGCATGCAGAATGCGGCTCTTGACATTGAAGAAAAAGAAGGGATTAAGATTAATTTTTCAACGAGCGGGCCGGCTACGGAGGCTGAGACGGATGCTTATATTAAAGCATATGAGAGTGTAATAGCATCCAGCCCTGACGCGATTATTACCGCAACGCTTGCACCGGACGGAACCGTGCCGAAGACACAGGAAGCACAGCAGGCGGGCATTTACGTGAACTTTGTAAGTATGGGACTTGAGGGCGGCGATTCCAACGAGTACGGCGATTACTACGGCGTCCACTATTATTGCAATAACACGGTTATCGGCGAGACGGCTGCGAAAGCGATGTTAGACGGCTTGAAGGAAAAGGGAATCGAGCCGAAGGGGAAAATCGGAATGCATATGTCAGTAGTCGTTGAGACGCTGGAAGAAAGAATGGATGGATTTAAAGAGTATATGGCAAAAAATGCTCCGGATATTGAATGTCTGGATACGCTTTACAATGAGAATGACGTAAACAATGCGCAGAGTAATGTTGAGACACAGATTTCTACATACGGGGACGAGCTTATCGGTCTGTACGGTGGCAATAACGTGTCCGGCGACGGAATTGCACTTGGAATTAAAAATGCGGGAAAAAGCAATATCCTCGGAATCGGCGTAGATTCGGATTCCATAGAGATTGAAGCGCTTGAAGCGGGAAACCTTTATGCGATTATTGTTCAGACACCGTACGAGCAGGGATATATGGCTATGGAGAATGCCGTGGAATACCTGGAGACCGGTAAAAATTCAGAGACAGAAAAGCATATTGACTGTACGTCTCAGGTAGTTACACAGGAAAACATGAATAGTGATGAAAGCAAGGCATTGCTTGATCCGAAGATTTTAAAGAAAAACTAACTTGCAGGCTGCCTGATTTACGGCAGCCTGTATTTTTTAGAAAGAACGGGTGGTTGTATGACGGAAGATATCGTATTAAAAATAGATAGTATCAGCAAATCATATCCCGGAGTAAAGGCACTCCAAAATATCAGTTTGTCTATTAAAAAAGGAGAGGTGCGCGCACTTCTAGGAGAAAACGGGGCAGGCAAATCCACATTAATCAAATGCATTATGGGAGTGGAAAAGGCGGACAGCGGAACGGTAAGCATATGTGTGGACGGGGAATGGAAGGTGCCGCAGAGTGTTGGGGAGAGCAAGGCATACGGCATGCATGCGAATTATCAGAATGTGAATATTGCAAGGGAACTAAGCATTGCGGAAAATTATTTTCTCGGCCGTATTCCTGTAACCAGGGCGGGAATCGTAGACTGGAAGCTTATGAACCGGGAAAGCAAAAAAATTATTGATAAATTTGAAATGAATGTGAATCCTCAGGACAAGATCAGCGAGCTGCCTATTGCAATGCAGGAAATGGTGACAATCAGTAAAATATCGGTAAACGATACGATAAGGCTGGTGATTTTTGACGAGCCGACGGCTCTTCTTGAAAACGAGAAGGTTGAAATCCTTTACCGGTATATAAGAGAATTGAAAGAGCGGGGAGTGAGCATTATTTACATCTCCCACAGGTTAGAGGAGTTGATGGAAATCTGTGATACGGTGACGATTCTGAAGGATGGGCAGTATGTGGACACAAAAAATATATGTGATGTGGATAAGGACATGCTTGTATCAATGATGGTCGGACGCGAGGTAGGGGATCTTTACAATATTGAACATGCCGAAATCGGGGAAAGATTGTTGGAAGTGCAGGATTTGGCGGCGGAAGGGATGTTCAAAAATGTAAGCTTTCAGTTAAACGCAGGCGAGATACTAGGATTCGCAGGGCTGGTGGGCGCAGGAAGAAGCGAAGTCATGAGAGCGATTTTCGGGGTGGAACGTCTGGACTTTGGAAAAGTATTCATAAGAGGAAAAGAAGTAAAGATTAAGAATGCGCAGGATGCAATTAAGAATGGAATCGGATTTTTAACAGAGGACCGGAGGGTGGACGGCCTGGCGCTGCCTCTGAGTGTAAAAATCAATACGAATATGTATTCATATGACAGTATCAGCAAGGCTGGATTTATCAATATAAAGAAAGAGAAAGAACGGGCAGAAGAATACAGAGCTAAAATTGGAGTGAAAACACCGGGGATAGAGCAGTGTGTTGAAAACCTTTCGGGAGGGAACCAGCAGAAGGTGGTAATTGCAAAGCTTTTGTGCCGAGACCCAGATATTTTGATTTTTGATGAACCTACGGTCGGGGTAGACGTGGGGGCAAAACAGGAAATATATAAAATTATAGAAATGCTGGCTAAGCAGGGTAAGGGAATTATACTGATTTCTTCTTATCTTCCTGAGGTGATGGGGCTTTCAGACCGTATGGTAATCATGTCGGAAGGAAAGATTTCCGGTGTATTAGATAAAGACGAAATCAGTATGACGACAGAGGAAGACATTCTTAGAATGGCATCTTCTATAGCCTGATAAGTGGTTCGGAGGAGTAAGGATGAATAAAAATAAGTTGAAAAGTACAGGAATATTGAAAGGTACGGAATTTTCGCTGGTTATAATTATAGTTGTTATTTTTATGGCGGCGTCATTTGGGACACAGAACTTTTTTACAGAGTATAATTTGATGAATATATTGAAGCAGTGTTCGATTATCGGCGTTATTTCTGTTTCCGCAACATTTATTATTATCACTGGCGGCATTGATCTAAGCTGCGGCGCTGTATGCGGTATGAGTACTTTGATTGTTGCAATGGGACAGGCAAAATGGGGAATGTCGGTTCCGGCATCCATAGGCGCTGCGCTTCTTGTGTCAGTTCTATGCGGGATTTACAATGCATTTATTATCCATGAGTTTAAAGTGCCGCCGTTTATAGCGACTCTTGGGAGCATGACAATATTGCGGGGGCTGATAAAGGTAATCAGCAATGCCAGCACCATTGCGGGACTCAATAAGAAATTTGGAGAGTTTGCGAGTGAGTCGGTTATGAAAATCCCAAAGCTTGCAGTGATATGGGTAATTGTTGTAGTTATTGCTTTTTTCCTTCTGCGGTACACAACCTTTGGAAGAAACCTGTATGTATTGGGAAGCGGGCAGGAGGTTGCGAGGCTTTCCGGCGTGTCGATAAGAAAGGTTACATATATGACTTATGGAGTGGCAGGGTTCTTGTGCGGAATCGCAGGAATCATGCTTGCAGCAAGAATTAACAGCTCTGTTCCGACGGCGGGAAGCGGGTATGAGATGAATGCCATTGCAGCGTCAGTCATCGGAGGCGCTTCTCTTTCAGGGGCGAAAGGCTCTGTATGGGGGACTGCACTTGGAACCGTTTTGATGACATTGATTGATAATGCGGGCATTCAGTTCGGAATCAACTCGTTTGTAATGGAAATCAGTACAGGAGTCCTGATTACAATTGCCGTAATCGTAGACCAGTTAAAAAATAGAAAAACCAGATAAGGAGAGAAGCTAGAAGATGTTTGATTTTAGTGTTATTAAAAACCAGGAAATAGCAGAAAAGGTATTTAAGGAAGCAAAAGATTTTCTGTCTCTCTGTCATTTCGGATTACAGGGAATTACAAGGACAGAGGACGACGTAAAGCAGATTGTAGAAAAGCTGAAAAAAACGAAGATGGCTCCGCTGGCGTTTGACACGGAGATGCAGTTTGTCCCGATGGTGAGGGAATTGTTTTCGGATTACTGCTGTAAGGTACGCCTGCACTGTGCGGTGTCGTATCCTATGGGAAGATATGTGACAGCAACAAAGATGAATACGATTAGTAAGCTGCGTGAAATCGGAGTGGAGGATATCTGTGTTTGTCTGGACTGGCAGGCTGTTTTTTCGGGACGGTATTCCAAGATTGAAGCAGAAGCGGGAGAAATCGTAAAAGAGTTTCAAAATGATTTTTACAGAGTCGCATTTGTGATTCCTGCGACTTTAATGAGCGATACCCAGATCATCGAAACATGCAAGGCATTAGACAGCGCGCAGGTCGTGTCCGTAAAGGTAAATCCGGGGGCAAAGCTTGGGGTGTCCTTTGAGGAGGTGGCTCTGATTAAGCGGAATTTCCCGAACCGTTTTGACGTGCATCCTTCCGGAAACATCAGAACGCTTGCCGATGTGCTCCGATACCGGGAGATGGGCTGCAATAATATACATACGGCATCTGCGCTGGAAATTACCGATGCCTATATTATGAAGAAACTAAAAGAGTATGGAGGGATATAGGAACGATGACAGAGACGATATTAAAAAAGATTATTTTGACCAACATACCGAATTACTATGTCACAGATGAAAACTGTGAGAATCTTTATTATAAGGCGCTTGCCAATGGAATACCGCGCGTGCTTATCGGGCCGTCCAGTATGAGGTCGGCAGAAGAGTTTGCGGCGCGAGGGGTGAAAACCGGCGTGTCAATTGCATATCCGTCGGGTACGGTCTGTCCGGAATTAAAAGCGCAGGAAATCCGTGACTGTGAAGCGGAAAGTAAGATTGCCGATATGTATTTTGTAACAGCGGCAGTTGGGTATTTTATGAGCGGGCATGAGGAGAATCTGGCGCAAGAGGCAAGATTATGCAAGGAAGCTTCGGGCAAACCTGTCTACCTTATTATAGAGGCTGCAGAGATGCCGGATGAATATTTGGAAAAATTGTGCCGGACCGCCAAAAAAGAAGAAATTAAGGGTATACTGTTGTCAACGGCATTTATGCCTTATGATATTAAAAGGCCGGGAATTGAAGATATCCGGCGTGTGAAAAAGTATGTAAAGGACGAGTTGGAGATTATCGCAGCCGGAGTTTTTGAGAGCGAGGAGGATGTGGTGAATGCAATAGAAGCTGGTGCGGATGCGGTTATGGTTAATGAGTCATGTAAAATAGTAAAAGCTTAGTTAAGGAGGTGCTTTGTATATGAAAAAGTATATTATAGGTATGGATATCGGGACGCAGTCTACGAAGGTGCATCTTTATGATGACGGGCTTACGTTAGTTGCGGAAGCTTCGAGAGAGCAGTTTGTAGATACTCCGAAGCCCATGTGGATGACCCAGAAAGCTTCCGGATGGTGGTCAAGGCTTACAGAAAGCGTGAAAGAGGTTATGGAGAAGGCTAAAATTACCGGGGAAGATGTTGCTGCGTTCGGATGCTGTGCGCATATGCACGGCGCCGTCCCGGTAAGATGGGATGGAAGCCTGGTGCAGGATGATATCCAGCTGTACAGTGATAAAAGAGGCGGCTATTTATCCGACCGGATTACGCAGCAGATGACCGATGACATTTTTAATATATCTGCAAATATGCCGATTCCTTCCTGGCACGGTATCAAAATCAAATGGCTGAAGGAAAACGAGCCGGAGGTATACGAACAGGCGGACAAATTCCTGACGCCAAAGGATTTTATCAATTTTAAGCTCACAGGCAGGGCGTGTATTGATTATTCGGAAGGAATGGGAGTCTTTGCGATGGACTGGAAGACCGGGGAGTGGTCAGATGAACTGCTTGGCATTCTGGGCATTGATAAGGATAAGCTGCCGGAAATACAGAAGTCTTATGAAATCGTAGGGAATGTTTCCGAAAAAGCCGCGAAAGAGACAGGGCTTAGCACAAAGACGGTTGTTATCACGGGCGGCGGCGATATGTTCAGTATGCTGTATGTTTCAGGAATGCACAAGAAAGGCTCTGCGGTAGATATCACCGGCACAGGCGGAACGATAAGCGGCTATACCGACAGGCCGGTTATGGATAAAAGGATTATGAACCTTCATCATGTACTGGACGGCTGGGTGCCGTTCGGAAACATTGACGCAGCGGGCGTATCATTCCGTTTTTTGAGAGACGTCCTGTGTAAGAAGGAGAGGGAAGAAGCGCGCGCAAAGGGTATCGACGACTATGCATACCTGTGCCAGATAGCAGAGCAAACGCCTGCCGGAGCAAACGGCCTGTACTTTCTGCCGTATCTGATGGGAGAGCGGACGATGGGCAGCGCCGACTCCAGGGCATGTTATATCGGTATGTCTATGGATAAAGAAAGCGGCCACTTTATCCGTGCGCTTCTGGAAGGAGTTGCGTTTGAGTTCAAACGGACGCTGGATATTTTTGAAGAGAACGGAAATGATATTGAAGCAGTGTACCATACGGGCGGCGGCGCCAAAGGAGATTTGTGGAATCAAATCAAGGCGGATATCTATGAAAAACCGATCTATACGCTTTGTACAGATGAGGGCGGCGTGTTAGGAGTATCGCTGATGGCGGCGTATGCAGTGGGCTTGATTGATGATTTGACTGCAGGTGCGGATGCTGTCGTGAAAATAAAGAAAATTTACGAGCCGAATCAGAAAAACTTCGGCATCTACAGAGAGATGAAGGAAGTATTTGGAGAGCTCCACGATACTTTGCAGACACCGTTTAAGCATATGGCGCGCATCCAGGAAAAATACAGGTAACAATTTAAAAGCGGCACCGGATGATTGGTGCCGCAAACGGGAAAGGAGAAAAAATGGCTGATTTTAACGTAAAAGAGAATAAATTTGACTATGTCAGGGGGTATACGATTGACCTTGACATGAAAACAGGAATGTCCAGCATGAAGGAGACGTCAAAAAGGTATTTGAGCCAGATGAGAGGAATGTTTGCGGACGACGAGGCCTATGAAAAAATGCTGAAAGAACAGGGGGACGTCCTTGTCTATGAGTTCCATGAGATGGGAGTTCCCGAAGAGCCGGGGAATCTTGCTTTTGGATGCAGCATTACATATCCGGGGAAAGTAGGGGATGAGTATTTTATGACAAAGGGGCATTTCCATACAATTCTGGAAACGGCGGAAGTCTATTACTGCCTGAGCGGACATGGCTACATGCTTATGGAAAGCCCGGAGGGCGACTGGCTTGCGTGTGAGCTTACACCTGGGAAGGCGCTGTACGTACCGGAACGCTATGCCCACAGAAGCGTCAATGTAGACCCGAAGGAGCCGCTTCGTACATTCTTTGTATTCCGCGCCGATGCGGGACATGACTATGGAACAATCGAGACAAAGGGTTACCGCAAGCTTTTAGTTGAAAAAGAGGGCGCCCCGGCAATTCTTGATAATCCGAAATGGAAATAATAAAAATACCGGACAACTGGGAAATAGCTCCTGATTGTCCGGTATCTTTTTTTGTTTTATGGGTTTACAACATATCTGCATTCATTGCCGTCTAACATCTGGATAAGGTTGTTGACGGCCATATCAGCCATTGTCTTAGAAGCCTCCTGTGTGTGCGCTCCTGCATGGGGGGTTGCGATAACATTCGGGAGTGAAAATAGAGGGGAGGCATTTGGAGGTTCCTTTTCAAATGCATCCAAACCCAGTCCGCCCAGCCTTGCTTCAGTTAATGCCCGGTAAGCGGCCGTTTCGTCTACGATTCCTCCGCGGGAAGCATTGACAAGTATTGCGGAAGGTTTCATTTTTTCAAGGGCATCCGCATCAATCAAATGATAGGTGTCGTCATTTAACGGAAGGTGAAGGGTAACAAAATCGGATTTTTCAAGCAGGGTATCAAGAGGTACGGAGAGGATGCCGTGTTTTTTACAGTAATCCTCCTGAATATAAGGGTCATAGGCTAACATGTCCATATCAAAGCCTTTGCAGCATTCGGCGAGTCTCCTGCCTATAGCGCCGAGCCCGATGATTCCGATTGTTTTCCCGAAAAGCTCTATACCAGATGTGCGGACCCAATTTCCTTTTCGTGTCTCTTCGTGCAGGTAAGGGATTCTTCTGGCAAGGGATAAGCACATCCCCATAGCGAGCTCTGCGACAGCCTGCGCATTGGCGCCCGGCGTATTTGACACGGGGATACCCAAAGCTTTGGCTGCTTTTATATCTACTCTGTCGTAGCCTGCGCCGTAGCGGGAGATAGCCTTAAGCTTCGGACAAAGCTTTAGCACTTCGTCGGTAATGGAATCAAGGCCGGCCAGATACCCGTCACAATCTGCAAGAAGTTCCGTGAGCATCCTGCCTTCCAAAGGCTTTCCGGTAGGGTTGAATATCAGATTGCCGCAGTAAGCGCGCAGCCGCTCCAGTGCGGCGGAGTGCTTATCCGGCTGCATGGAGGTGGGCGTTACAAGGATTTTCATCTAGGACACCTCCTTTTTTACAAGAGAGACCGCTTCTTTCGTAAGCTCCGTAATTTTATCGAATTGATGTTCGCTAATCAGGGAACCTTTTACCATCCAGCTGCCGCCGCAGGCGATAATTTTATCAAAAGAAAGATATTCAAGAATGTTTCCTGCATGGATTCCGCCTGTCGGCATAAATCTTATATTCGAAAAAGGAGCTGACAGCGCTTTTATTGTCTTAAGCCCTCCATATTGCTCCGCCGGGAAGAATTTGGCTACGGGCAGCTGATATTCTAAAAGCATCATAAGCTCCGTAGGTGTACAGACACCCGGAAAGATGGGGATGTGCTGCTCTATGGCGAACTCTGTGACTGCGCGGTGGAAACCAGGCGAGACCAGAAATGCTGCGCCAGCGTTTTGCGCCCGCTCAGCCTGTTCCCTGGAGGTAATAGTTCCGGCCCCTACAAGCATTTCAGGGTATTTGCGGCGGATAGCCTTTATGGACGCTTCCGCCGCGTCCGTGCGGAAGGTTATCTCTGCGACAGGGAGGCCGCCGTGAATCAGCGCTTCGGCAAGCGGCAGAGCGTTTTCCGATGAATCAAGCTTTATAACAGGTACGATCTTATGCTGTTCGATTTGTTTTAAAAGTTCCAAGACAGAAACCTCCTTTGGTAAAAATATAGTAGTTTATATAGCCAGGATACGGCGGCAGTTTTCACAGGCTATCTTTTTAATCTGCCTGTCGGTAACGCCGTAAGATTTAAGAAGAGGTATGAAGGAGCAGAGGATGTAAGTAAGCCCCGCCCCTTCGGGAGTATATGATTTCAGCCGTTTTCGGGTAGTATCAAGTGAGAAAAGAAGATTGTTTTCAAACCCGGACTGTATCAGGGCAGTGAAAATCAGGGCTTCTTTTTTATCATCGTGATATTTCGGACGGGCAATTGTGTCGTACTCAAGATAGATGCCTCTCCTGCAAAGCTCCTTATGGATATCAAGATTAAAGCACGCCCGGTCCATATGGCAGAAAATGACTCTCTTAAGATTTACTTTTTTTCGTTCAAGATAATCGGCAAGAGCCAGAGGGCTGGAGCCTTTTTCGATGTGTACCATCAAGGGGGCGTTCGTAATATTTGCGGCATCCGCAGCGGCACAAAACAGCTTTTCATACTGTGCATTGATGCCGGCGGTATCCAGAGCGCATTTGATAATTCCCGCCCTGGCGTCAATATACCGGCACAAGGAGCCGTCGCTGCCGTCATACATTCCTGTAGAAATTTCATGGAGAAACAGTTCGGTGAGCTGTTGGCCGCTTGACGAAAAAATCCAGTGGCCGTCAGGATAAAAAATCATTTTGTGGAATCCTGTCGATGCAAGAAGCTGTATTTTTAAATCTCCGGCAAGTTTTTTAAGTTCACGGGCCATCCTGCCGCAGCCAACCGGCTGGGCGTCTATGATTGTCGTCCCGCCCGCCAAACAGAAATCCCGCACTTCCGAAAGGGTTTTCTCATAGTTGTCAATGCAGAGCGCCGGGTTGACATCGAAGGACTTTCCCCTGCGGATAAATAAGTGTTCGTGACAGTGGCAGAAGCGGATGGAATCCGGGGAAATCCTGCCGGATACGGTTTGTACGTATGGCATATGAGGCCTCCTTATCCGTGTAATGATGTTGGGGGCAAAAGGTATTTTGCCCCATGATGCCACGGATTGTTCCGCACTTCGTGCTTCCACAATCCTAAAAACATTCAAAGTCATGTTTATTCATGCAAGCATGAATCACATGACCTTTTGCCCCTGGCATCATACAACTTATGAACGGGCAATTTCACTGAGCTTTGAGATAAGCTCGCTGTCAATAGGCATGTGGAATACTTCCGAGATTACCTGTGTCCATCCGTGAATGAAATAAATCCAGCCGTCCTCCACATGCAGACGCTTTGTGCGCATCTGTGATTCAGCCTGCTCTTTAAAAATCAGGTTTCCGCGGTAATTTATTTCCCATACAAGGCTGTCCTCCGGAAATTGGCAGCCGTCTGTAAGCGGAGAGCCGGGGGCATCTTTGCCGAGACCGGTTGCATTTACAATTAAAGAGTGCGGTTTCAAGGACGCAAGAGTCTTGTCATTGTCCGCTGGCGTCGGATTATGTATGTATTCCATGCTGGTTTTTCCGTCCAGCTCTTTTAAAAGCTGTTTTGCGGAATTAAGGCGGGCAGTGCTCCTGTTTGCGATAATAATCCTGCCGGGGATATTATCCTTATGCTTTTCTGATGTCAGATATAAGGACATGGCAAGGGAACTTCCGCCGGCCCCAAGAAGAAGCACGTCTCCGCCGTATTCCTTCCAGTAATTTTCCGGTACGAAATTCTCCAGTGCAAGCCCGCTGGAAATAGGGTCTTTTGCATGTCCGCACAGCTTGCCGTCCTTTTTGCTGATTGATGAAATCTCTCCCAGCTTCAGCGCGTATGGGTCAAGGTAATCAAAGAGGTCTTTTGCGGCATTGTATAAATCGATTTTATGCGTAGTTACGAGGGCACCGAGAGAATTTGGGTCGTTTTTAATATAATTTACAACCTCACGGTATCTTTCCGCAGGAGCATGAGGAACAAAATCAAACCCCTTGATGCAGGCGTCAAGCTTTAAAGCATTTGCCCACTTAGGAAATACTTTCATAATAGAAGATTGTGAAGTAGTGACGCCAATAAAATAAAAAGTCGGAGTTTTTGCTGGTTCATAATTATTCATTTCATTCATCCTTTCTTGTCATAAAGTTATAATATAATTATGTTATAACATAATGAAACAATGATGTCAATAGTATTGACCGGGGTTCAGGTGCTAATGAGAAAAGAAATAATTGTATAGAGCGGTGAAATTGTAGTATAATAGATTCGTCGTATTTTAAACGGTGGAAAATATCGTGTTTTCATATGAGAAGACAGGACGTAATTGTATTGAATCAGAGGTATAAGATGAAAAGGCAGTCGACGAATATAGAAGTTAAAAAAAATAACAGGAATTATATATTCCGATATATCTGCAGGCATGGCGTGGTGTCAAATCCGGATATCTCCTATGCCGTAAAGATGAGCCTGCCCACGGTGACGCAGAATACGAGGGAGCTTATCGAGCGCGGATTGATTGAGGAGACAGGAGAGCTTGAGTCAACGGGCGGAAGACGGGCGAAAGCCCTGTCGGTGGCGGCAAATGCAAAACTGGCGGCCGGAATCGATATTACAAAAAATCATGTAGGTCTGCTGCTTACGAATCTTACAGGAGAAATATTGGGATACAGCCGTATTTATTTTCCTTTTTCGGATGAAGACGAGTATTATCTGTCGGTCAACCGTAAGCTGGAGAAGTTTCTTGATGAGATACATGCGGACAGAGAAAAGATCTTAGGAATCGGGATTTCTTTTCCCGGAATCGTGGATTTGGACAGGGAGATGATCGTGCATTCTCATATATTGGGAGTAGATTCGGTGGCGTTTTCATCTGTAGGCAGATTTTTTTCATATCCATGCTGCTTTTTGAACGATGCAAATGCGGGGGCGTATGCAGAAGGGATACGTTCCGAGAGCATGGAACGGTTTTTCTATATTTCTCTAAGCAATACAGTGGGTGGCGCTATATTTAACGACAACGAATTGGTACAGGGAAGAGGATTCCGCTGCGGGGAAGTGGGGCATATGACTGTGATGCCGGGCGGGGCGCCATGCTATTGCGGGAAATTGGGGTGTCTGGATGCCTACTGCGCTGCGTCGCATTTGTCAGACGCTGCGGATGGGAAGCTTGAACATTTTTTTGTGCGGCTTGGGCAGGGAGAAAATAAGATTCAGGAAATCTGGGACAAATACACCGACTATCTCGCTATAGCGATTAACAATATTCATATGATATTAGACTGTGACATAGTATTGGGAGGGTATGTAGGAAGCTGTATAGGTGAGCATATCGAGGAAATCTGGGAAAAGGTATCAAAAAGGAACACATTTACAGAGGGAAGTACTTTTGTAAAAAGCTGTAATTACAGAACGGGGGCGGCAGCTTTAGGGGCAGCGCTGAGAGTGGTAGAATCATTTATAGAGAAGATTTAGAGAAAAAATTTATAGAGTGGATTGAGGGATTCCAGTGATGGGGTTCCTTTTTTGTTTGGCCAATGCATTTTCTTGGATAGAGACCTTTGGGAAATAAGTTTATGGTAGATATTACTAAAAATCAGAAAAGGAAATTAGAGATATTGCCGAAATGAAAATAATGCATGTAGTTTTATTGACAAAATTGAGCTGTAATACTAATATAAATACATAATTAAAGAGATTAATAAAGTATAAATCAAAGGAGGACACTACAGTGGAAGGAAAAATGAAAACAGCGGTAATGCTTGGCGTAGGAAGGATGGGATTTGAAGAGAGGGATATTCCTGAGGCAAAAGATAACGAAGTACTGGTAAAGTTAGATTATGTGGGAATCTGCGGAAGTGACCTGCATTATTATGAAACGGGAGCTATTGGAGATTATGTGGTTAAGCCTCCGTTTGTCTTAGGACATGAGCCGGGCGGTACGGTCGTGGAAGTGGGGAAAGACGTCAAGCATTTAAAGATTGGGGACAGAGTGGCGTTAGAGCCGGGGAAAACCTGCGGGCAATGCGAATTTTGCAGGACCGGACGGTATAATCTCTGTCCGGATGTAGTATTTTTTGCGACACCGCCGGTTGACGGGGTGTTTCAGGAATATGCAGCCCATGATGCACAGCTGTGCTTTAAGCTTCCGGACAATGTAAGCACGTTGGAGGGTGCGCTGATTGAACCTTTGGCGGTAGGGTTCCATGCGGCGATGCAGGGAGGCGCCAGAGCCGGACAGACGGCGGTCGTTATGGGCGCAGGCTGCATCGGCCTAGTGACGATGATGGCTTTAAAGGCAATGGGTGTTTCAAAGGTGTATGTGGTGGATATTATGGAAAAGCGTCTGAAAAAGGCATTGGAGCTGGGCGCTGACGGAGTGATTAACGGGAAAGAAGCGGATGCGGTAGAAGAAGTGATGAAGCTTACGGGTAAAAAGGGATGCGACCTTGCGATTGAGACCGCAGGGACGCAGCTGACGACCATACAGACGATCCACATGACAAAGAAAGGCTCTAATATCGTGCTCGTAGGCTACAGTAAGAGCGGGGAAATGACGCTTCCTATGAGCCTGGTGCTGGACAAAGAGCTGACACTAAAAACGGTGTTCCGTTACCGCCATATTTATCCGATGGCAATTGAGGCGGTGGCAGCAGGGAAGATAAACCTAAAAGGTATCGTGACAGATGTATTTTCATTGGATGAGGTACAGAAAGCGATGGATTACAGCGTAAGCAATAAGGCTGACATTGTGAAGGCGGTCATCCGTATTGCAAAAGAAGTGAAATAGATTGTGAGAAGGGCAGGAGGCAGAGAAATAATGGAGAGTAAGGATTTGGATGTAAAGGTACCGCTGATTAGTAAAATTGCTTACGGCATGGGGGATGTGGGATGCAATTTCAGCTGGATGTTTGTGGGGAATTTTCTTATGATTTTTTATACGGATGTATTTGGAATCGGCATGAGTGCCGTGGCGGGGCTTATGCTCTTTTCAAGATTTTGGGATGCCATTAATGACCCGATCATCGGGAGCCTCAGCGATAAGACCCATACGAGATGGGGAAGATACCGGCCGTGGCTTTTGATTGCCGCACCGTTAACGGCAGTTGTGCTTATGCTGACCTTCTGGGCGCATCCGGATTGGCCGTCCGCTGCAAAAATCGTATACATGGCGGTTACATATTGTATCCTTGTACTTGGCTATACTTGCGTTAATATTCCTTATGGCACATTATGCGGCGCTATGACGCAGAATATAGAAGAACGGGCAAAGATAAATACTTCCCGTTCCGTAAGCGCTATGATTGCAATCGGAGTTATCAACATTATAACAGTGCCATTAATCACTGCGCTGGGAAACGGAAATGATAAAAGAGGGTATCTTCTGACCGCTGTTTTATATGGGTGTATTTTCGCTGCCTGCCATATCTTCTGCTTTGCAAAGACAAAAGAGGTGGTAGCGGTTCCGGAAAAACAGAAGATATCGCTGAAGGAGCAGCTGACAGCTGTCGGGAAAAACAAACCGTATCTGATTGCCGTTGCAGGACAGTTTTTGTTTGGGGTGACGCTCTATGGCAGAAATGCAGACGCCCTCTATTATTTTACATATGTGGAGGGGAATCAGGCATTATTCAGTACGTACTCGCTCTGCATTATCGTTCCGTCGATTATCGGGGCGGCATGTTTTGCGCCGGTATTTCGTCTGACGAATAATAAAGGGCGCGCAGCATCCTTGTTTTCATTGTTTACGGGAATCAGCATGATATGCATGGCTCTCTTTACAGTAAGAGAAACGCCGGTTCCGTTTTATATATTTTCCTGTCTTGCACAGTTTTTCTTTTCCGGTTTTAACACGGCGATATATGCAATCGTGCCGGACTGTGTGGAATACGGAGAGTGGAAAACCGGACTCAGGAACGACGGTTTTCAATATGCTTTTATTTCCTTAGGGAATAAGATTGGAATGGCAATCGGGACCTCCCTTCTGGCGGGAGTGCTGGGAGCATGCGGCTATATGGCAAACCAGCAGCAGAATCCGGTGGTCTTGGCCGTGATTCGGCATTCATTTACGACGGTTCCGGGAGTGCTTTGGATTGTAACGGCGGTTGTTTTATTCTTCTACCGGTTGAATAAAAAGTCCTATAACGAAATTGTAAAAGAAA
>CAJTUQ010000043.1:16898-22220 GCA_910579335.1 uncultured Dorea sp.
TTTAATCAAGTTTTGTTTTTCTGTATGTCCAGCAGATCCCCCAGTAAAAAAAGCAAGTGTTCTTGCTGCTCAGAAGGAAGCGCATCAAATTTTTTGTTAAATTGTTTAGACATGTAAGGATTTCTTTTCGTCTCATCAAAAAAATCTTTTGGATGTATTTCTAAAAATTCACAAATATAAAAGAACACACTCATAGAAGGTAAAGACTTTTTGTTTTCAATTTTATTAATATAACTTTCACTCTGGCCAAGCGACAAACTCATGTCACGTGCAGAGATTCCTTTATTTGTTCTCAGTTCAGCTAATCGTTGACAGAAAAAATCAAAATAATCCATAAATATACCTCCTAATAGAATTATATTCCATTAAATGATAAATACAGAGAAAACTGCGCTATATTTAGTTGCGATATATGGAATATATTTCCATATTTTAAAATTACTATATTTTAAATATCTATAAGTATAAAAATATATTAAAAAAAACAATTGGACATATGAGATATTTCGTTGCAAATTAAGTAAGTGTAAAGAAAACAATTCCATATAAATAGAAAAATAGAGAATATAAATATATGAATTGAAATTGATGAAATCCTTGTAATAGCATTGCAAAGAAAAAGTCTGGATGAGAGGGAACTTAGTAAGGGGGAAGAAAAAATGGACAAAAGAATCAAAAGAATCATAAATGCAGCCGTATTGCTAATCGGGCTTCTGTCTGTCGGAGCTGCGAAGATATGGGCCCCGGCATGTAAAGGGCTATTGAAATTGGCTGATCGTTCAACGATACCGATGAAATGTACATATACTGAGAAAGCATGGGCTTTTATAGGGGTGCTTATTCTAATCCTGGCGGTAGAAAATATGCTGCAGAACCGGTTGACGGGATTTGCATATATCGCAATCGGAGTTTCTATGATAGTAATAACCATCAGCGGGATTGGAATCGGAGTATGCGCTAAGGAGGGAATGGCATGCGCTGCCACTTCTTTATGGATGAGGGCGCTTGGGAGCTGCATGTGCATATGCGGTATAGGGGCGCTTTTGGTAAAAGGAGAAAAAAATATATAAATAGTTTTTCATAAATAAAAGAGGATACGAAATGGAAGAAAGTACAAAAGCTTTAAAAAATAGAAGCGCCAAAAATGTGAGAAAAAAAATTAGTATACTTATGCCTGTGATAATGACGCTTTTTGCCATTATTTGTGACTATGCATTTGAAGATCTTAACAGGCTGAAAAAAATAGAGCATCCATATTTTATATATTTTATGGCAATTGTGGGTGTTGGATTTGGTATCAGCGGCGTTGCATCTTTATTGTTTTCGGGATATGGCGAAAAGTATATTCCCAAAATAAAGTTTTATTCAGTAATGCTGCTTGCTGCGAATGCCGCTAATTTAATAACGGCGAAAACCGATTGGCTTCCGGTAATCTATTTTCCAAGCTGGGATAACATTTTGCAAACTTATATTCAATATTCAGAGATTTTGACGGAATGTGTAGTGGCGTCTTCAAAGTTATACCTATTCGGGATATTGTATGGAGGGATTGCAGGTATTGTCTTAGGAACGGCAATTGGATGGAGTAAACGGGCGAATTACTGGATATTTCCGATTATCCGTTTTATCGGCCCGATACCGACCAGTGTGTGGGTTCCTTTTGCAATTTTTGTATTTCCAACACTTGGAGGTGCAAGTGAATTTATTATCGGGCTAAGTATGGCTTTCCCGATTGTTGTTTTGACAAGTTCAGGAATCCAGAATATTCCAAAGGGATATTTTGAGGCGGGCAGCATATTAGGAGCAGATACTTTGTATCAAATCATACATATTGCATTGCCGGCGGCGCTGCCGCAAATTTTTGTAGGAGTTTTTAATGGTGTTACGATGGCTTTTATGTCATTGATGGTTGCTGAGCTGATAGGTGTTCAGGCGGGAATCGGATGGTACATTAATTGGCAGCAGAAGGTGATGTCTTTTCCGGATGTATATGCTGCTTTGATTTTGCTGGCATTCATGTGTTTTATTGTTATGAAAGTATTATTTGGATTCAGGAAGAAATTTCTTGGATGGCAGGAGGGGGCAATCCGGTGGTAGAAGAAAAGAATTGTGGAAAAATCGAAATAAAGAATATTTCCAAACAGTTTATCTCAAAAGATGATGAAAGCGTAGAAGCATTAAATCATGTAAATATCCAGTTTGAAGCGGGAGAATTTGTCACCTTGATTGGCCCGTCCGGATGTGGGAAGACTACGCTGCTGAGATTACTCAGCGGATTGGAGACGCCCACGTCGGGAGAATTATGCCTTGATGGAAATCCGATATCAGGGGCGGGCCATGAAATAGGATTAGTGTTTCAGGAGCCTCAATTATTCGGCTGGAAATCCGTTGAAAAAAACGTTGCATTTGGTTTGAAAGCGCGTGGAATATATAAGGAACGAAGGGCAGATGTCCAAAAATATATAGATATGGTCGGATTGAGCGGGTTTGAAAAATCATATCCTCATCATCTGTCCGGCGGCATGGCGCAGAGGGTATCTTTGGCGAGAACGTTGATTAATCATCCAAAGGTATTATTGTTGGACGAGCCTTTCGGAGCATTAGATTCATTTACCAGGACAGCAATGCAGAAAAAAATTCTGGATATTTGGGAAGAACAGAGGATGACAGTGATAATGGTAACACATGATGTGGATGAGGCGATTATTTTAAGTTCTAAAATAGTAGTTATGACTCCGAGGCCTGCGAGAATAAAAGATGTCATGGCAAATCATCTGCCCCGTCCCAGAAACAGGGATACAGCGGAATTTATTGAAATGCGGAAGCGTGTATTTAAACAATTGGAATTTGAGTTTTGAAAGAAAAGGAAGCAGAGAATGTTTAGGCTGGCTTGTTACAATTTGGTTAGAAGAAAAACAAAAACATTTATGACAATATTTATCACGCTGATAATAACAAATATTTTTGTGATTATCTGGTCCGTATATTCTTTGACGGAGTCGGGGATTCGTCTGAGTGATGAGAGGATGGGAGCGGATGTATTGATATATCCTGTAACGGCCAGTGTTGATGAAATTGAGCTGATGTTTACCGGCGTCGAGCAGATGGTATATATGGATGCGGATGTAATCGACGGAAAGTTTCCGATGGAAATGGTAGATGCTGTTACGAGCCAGTTTTTTGTGCAAACAAAACCGGGAGCCGGCTGCTGTACGGCTTCAAAAGAGTTTCGGATTGTCGGCTTTGATCCGGAAACAGATTTTATATTAAACCCTTGGTTTGAGGAGAAAGAAATCAAAAGGTTTGAAAAAGATAATTTAATAATAGGGAGCGGTATTGAAAATGAATTTGGGGCGCAGACGTTTGTTTTAAACAATATATATACTGTGTCCGGTATTTTATATCCGACAGGTACGGGTATGGATAACTCTGTATTTATGGATATTGATGCGGCAAGAGAATCGGGAGCAAAAAGTTTTGACAGCCGTACTTTTAATGGGAAACTGCCGGAGGAGTTAGTTACATGTTACTTGATAAAATTGAAAAGTGAAGCTGACTCGGACGAATTTATAAAGAAAGTTTTAGAGAATGGGATTGAAGCAAATGTTGTGTCCGTGTCTGCGGCAAAGAAGCAGATGCAGGCGCAAATATGGCAGTTACTAAAAATATTGCTTTTGTTTGGAGGGGCTGTACTGGTTACCGGAGGAATCGCTTTATTTATCCATTTTTCAGGGTTCGTGACTAAACGTAAAAGCGAGATAGGGTATCTTCGGGCGATTGGGCTAAAAAAGAGTGAGATATTTTTTATGTTTATACTGGAGACCGGTGCCGCAGGAGCATTGGGCGGAGTGACAGGAAGTATAATCGGAGTAATTGCAGCGCCTGAAATTATGGAATATCTGGAAATGATTACAGTATTTCCGATTAATAGCTGGAATCAGATACAAATATTGCAGCATGTGGCAGGAGGGATGATTTCAGCGCTGCTTGTATGCCTGGCGGCAGTGTTTATACCAGCTGTCCGGATATCAGCAATGGAGCCGCAGCAGGCAATCGTAAGGAGAGATCTATAAATGCTGTTATGTGAGTTAAAAAATGTTACGAAAACATATTCGGTCGGGGAAGAAGTCACCCCTGTTAAAGATTTGTGCTTTAAAATCTATTCCGGGGATTTTGTTGCGATCAAGGGGGAATCAGGAATCGGGAAAAGTACACTGCTGTTTCTGATAGGAGGCTTGCTCAAGGCAACAGAAGGAGAGATTGTATATAGAAATCAAGCGATAAGTAAGCTTACAGATTCACAATGCTCTCTGTGGAGAAGGAATAAAATCGGATATTTATTTCAGGATAGTCAGTTAATACAGGCTTTGACTGTAAAAGAAAATATTCTGATGGCGGGACGTTTCGGTACGGGGGGAAAAATAAAAGATAAAGAGGCCGACAAAATACTCGAAAAATTAGGGGTAGATGACAAAAAAAATTCAATGCCGTACCAGTTGAGCGGAGGGCAGAGGAGAAGGGTGATGATTGCAGCGGTTTTGGCAAAAAAACCGGAACTTATACTGGCGGATGAGCCTACAAATGATTTGGATGAAAGATGGTCTGACAGAATAATGGAATTATTGATGGATGAAACAAAAAATGGCGGAGCGGTAGTATTGGTTACACATGATGAAAAAAGCGCTTCATACGCAGAAAAGATTTACTGTCTGGAAGATGGTAAGTTAAACCTGCAGCAATAACAAAGGTTGAAATAATTTCAATATAAAATATATGAGAGGGGGATCGTTCACAGTACTATTTAGAGAAAGGAAGAACAGTATGAGAGAGGATATGGTATCTGTAACAAGTAAAAAAGACAGGGAAGACTGGATTGTCCAGTTAAACAATGCCCTGGAATTAGAACGTCATGTCGTAGGAGTGAAATTTCTTTATACAAAAGAAGAATTTGAAAAGGCCGACGTGAACCAGCTGAAAAGTTTTCTGCCTTATTGTGTGATGGTAAAATCTGCGGCATCAGGGGCAAGCCTGAAAGCGTCAAAAGAAAATTTCGGCTGTCCGGACGGTGCGGTTTCGCTGGGGATTTATGAGCCGCTGAAAGAGGGGTTTGAAGACAGAGAACCTGATTATTTTGTATCAGGAAAGCGTTATGCGGAGCCGGGAGTTTATAAGGATCTGGAAACATCACAGAAAACGATGGAACATATTGTGATACTTAAGAAAAAAGCTTATGGGATATTGTTAAGGCCATTAGAAAAGTTTGAAGAAGAGCCGGACGTAGTAATACTGATAGCTGATACTTACAATATGATGAGACTGGTT
>CAJTUQ010000044.1 GCA_910579335.1 uncultured Dorea sp.
GAGTTCAATTCTCCTACGGGTCATTGCATTTTCCATTGAGGTGTTTATATTGCAAAATAAAACTAATGAAAAATGTCCTTTCTGTGGCTCAGTTAATATTGTTGCTTCTGATGCCGATGGATTTAAAAAGTCGAACGAACCTCTTATTTTATTTTTATTTGCTCTAGGTTTCGTTATGGTTTTATTTGCATGCTTCTCAATTGCAAAATTAGGATTTACTACTCTCGCCGTATTTTTGTTCACTTTCTTTGTTATTGGTTTCATTGCGCAGTATTTTGTACGTAATTATTTAGATAAAAAAATGATAACTACATTTTTCTGCCAAGATTGCCATAAAAATTGGAGTAAATAATTTTTTTGCCGATGTGGCTCAATTGGCAGAGCAGCTGATTTGTAATCAGCAGGTTATCGGTTCGAGTCCGATCATCGGCTTTGTCCCAAAAGAGGGACGTTATAATATAATATCGCGGGGTGGAGCAGTTCGGTAGCTCGTCGGGCTCATAACCCGAAGGTCGTAGGTTCAAATCCTGCCCCCGCAATTTGCACGTAACGGTCTGTGTGTATAAATATGAAAATTAAAATTTTGATATTGTGCACGGGCGGGATATGCGTGTAGATGAGAAAAGCCCAGATAGCTCAGTTGGTAGAGCAGAGGACTGAAAATCCTCGTGTCGCTGGTTCGATTCCGGCTCTGGGCATTTGTCTTTATTATGAGACATTCAGTTGGGCGTGTAGCTCAGGTGGTAGAGCACTTGACTTTTAATCAAGTTGTCCGGGGTTCGAATCCCCGCACGCTCACTGAAAAAATATCCGAGGAAAAGGTTTCTCGGATATTTTTTTGTCATTAAGTAAGAATGATTGACATGAAACGGCGATATCGGTATACTAAAGGTATTAGCTAGTAACGGTAGGCACAAGGAAGGTTTTTAGATGAGCACAGGGAATGAGAAGCAGAAAATAATGATTGTTGACGATTCGGAGATGAATCGTTCAATTCTCGCAGATATGCTTGGCGACGAGTATGAGATAATTGAGGCGGTTGACGGGGCTGAAGCAGTAGCGCGGCTGAATATGGACAGTACGGACATTTCTTTAATGCTGCTAGATATTGTGATGCCTAATATGGACGGATTTGAAGTTCTGGCTGTTATGAACAGGCGGAATTGGATTCAGGATATTCCGGTAATTATGATATCTGCAGAGAATACTTTTTCCTACGTAGAACATGCTTATGAGTTCGGAGTAACAGATTTTATCAGCAGGCCTTTTGACGGGCAGATTGTGCACCGCCGCGTAATTAACACAATTATGCTTTATGCGAAGCAGAAAAGGCTGATAGAGCTGGTTTCGGATCAGATTTATGAGAAAGAAAGAAGTAATAATTTAATGGTCTCTATCCTTAGCCATATTGTAGAGTTCCGTAATGGCGAAAGCGGTATGCATGTGCTGCATATTAATATGATGACCGAGATTTTATTACAGACACTGATGCGCAAGACGGATAAATACAATTTAAAGCGCTCGGATATACCTATTATCAGTATGGCGTCGGCTTTGCACGATATAGGCAAGATTTCTATTGCCGGGGAAATACTTAATAAGCCGGGGAGACTTACAAAAGAAGAATTTGATACGATGAAGACGCATACTTTGATAGGTGCGCAGATGCTTGACCAGTTGACTTATTATAAAGACGAGGCTTTGGTTAAGATGGCGTATCAAATCTGCCGCTGGCACCATGAAAGGTACGACGGCAGGGGATATCCTGACGGACTTGCCGGGGAGGAGATTCCGATTGCCGCACAAATCGTTGCCTTAGCGGATGTTTATGATGCACTCACAAGCAAGAGAGTATATAAACCGGCATATTCCCATGACAAGGCAGTGGACATGATAATAAATGGGGAATGCGGTATTTTTAATCCGCTGCTGCTGGAATGTCTGCTGGAGAGTGCAGACAGTATCAGAGAGCGGCTAGCCGTTAATTCCATTAAACAGGAAAGTGACCGGAATATCCGCAATATGACAGAGGATTTGCTTCATTATGAAGAACTCTCAGCGTCAGAGAGGACCTTAAGGCTTTTAGAGCATGAGAGGACAAAATATCAGTTCTTTGCTTCCTTGTCTTCAGAAATTCAATTTGAATATACAAGAGAGCCTTCCATGCTTACATTATCAGATATAGGTGCAAAGAAGCTCAATGTAGCAGAAATTACAATGAATCCGCTGGAGGACGAAAGCATTATGGATGTCTCCGATGGAAAAGTTTATGAGGAGATAAAAAAGCTGGTGATGGCGTCTACATTGGAAGAGCCGGTCATTCAGTATGACGGAGAGCTTTTGATTGACGGTGAATGGCGTTGGAGCCGTATTATCTGCCGAAGTATGTGGACGCATGAGGAAGAGCCGAATATGACCGGATGCATCGGCAAGATTGTAGATATACATGAAGAACATGCAAAAATCAAGGATTTGCAGAGGCTGGCGTCGCATGACGGTTTGACCGGACTTTTAAATCAATCTCATGCAAGGAGGGTCGTAAAAGAAAGACTGCATGAGAGCGAAGGCAAAGATTATATTATGGTGATTTTTGATATTGATTATTTCAAAAATGCGAATGACAGGTGCGGGCACATGTTTGGCGACAAGGTCCTTCAGCACATGGCAGGAAAGCTGCGCGGCAGTACGAGAGATAGTGATATCACGGCAAGAGTAGGCGGAGATGAATTTATGTTTTTCATAGAGGACATGGATGGGATAGACGGCATTATAGACCGTATCTTCCGCACTTTGACGGGAAAATATGAAGGATTCGATATTTCTATCAGCATGGGAATTTCACGGTCCAAGGAAATAGGACGGAAATATGAGACGATGTTCGGCTGTGCAGATAAAGCGCTTTATACGGCAAAGCAGGCGGGGCGTGCACAATATTGTTTTTATAACGAGTCGATGAAGGAGATATTATCGGCAATATCTTCAATAGATGGAGAGGAGCAGAGTGTATGACAATCAAAGAATGTTATGAGGTAATCGGCGGTGATTATGAGGCTGTATTTCAGAGAATGATGAGAAAAGAGGCGCTCATTATAAAGTTCGCTAAAAAATTTATAGATGACGGCAGCTATAAAAACTTGGTGGATAATTTAAGCGCGGGCAATGTCGAAGAGGCATTCCGCGCGGCACATACGTTAAAGGGCGTTGCACAGAACCTGGGCTTTGAAAAATTATACAAGCCGAGCAGTGATATGGCGGAAATCTTGAGAGCCGGAAATATGGAAGGTATTGACGGGCTCATGGACGATATAACGAGAGAATATGAAAAGACGGTAACGGCATTGAGAGAGTTATAAATATTATTTGACATCTGCAGCAGTTTGGAATATAGTAAATAATATAAAAGGGAGTAATCGGCGTTCGGATATTCAATCGGCGGAACGTTTGCGAATGCGTCAGTACGGTGAATAGTCACCCGCATCGTAATGAAATGGTGAGACTTTTATTGCATAGTAAAAGTATGCAATAGAGGTCTCTTTTTTCATTGTCTGTATCTTATAGAAATGGGAAAGCTATTAGATAGAGAAAGAACCTGTATTGCACAGAAAGGCGGGAAACATATGTTGACAAATGAGCAGGCAAAAAAGAATCAAGCAGAATACGGCTTTAATGAGCTGGCAAAGAAAAAAGGAAAAGGGATTTTACAGATATTTCTGGAACAGTTTTTGGATTTCCTTGTAATTATCTTAATTTTGGCAGCGGTGGTGTCCGGCCTGCTTGGGGAAGTGGAAAGCGCAGTCGTTATATTTGCCGTTATTACATTAAATGCGGTTCTTGGGACAATTCAGACAGTAAAAGCTGAGCAGTCGCTGAACAGCCTGAAGGAGCTGTCGTCGCCGGAAGCTAAAGTTATCCGGGATGGAGAGCTGATGCTGATTCCATCCAGAGAGGTTACGGTAGGAGATGAAGTCGTAATTGAAGCAGGGGACTTTATACCTGCGGATGGAAAGCTTTTAAGTCTTGCAAGCCTTCAGGTAGATGAAAGCGCATTAACAGGAGAGAGTATTCCTGTAGAAAAGTCTTTGGAAGAGGTGTCGGAAGGAACCGCTCTTGGAGATCAGTCGAACCGTGTTTTTTCCGGCTGTTTTGCCACCTACGGCAGAGGAATCTACGAAGTAGAAAAAATCGGCATGAATACAGAAGTGGGAAAAATTGCAGGGATGCTTAATCAGGCGGCAGAGAAGAGGACTCCGCTCCAAAAAAACATGGATGAATTTGGAAAGAAGCTGTCTGTTATTATATTGGTATTTTGCGGGGCGGTTTTTGCGGCAAATGTCTTAAACGGAGGAGACATTGCCAATGCATTCCTATTTGCAGCAGCACTTGCAGTAGCAGCGATTCCGGAAGCGCTGAGCTCCATTGTAACGATTGTCCTTTCCTTTGGAACACGGAAAATTGCGGCGGAGCACGCAATTATCAGAAAGCTGCAGGCAGTAGAGGGGCTTGGAAGCGTATCTGTTATCTGTTCGGATAAGACAGGAACTTTAACACAGAATCGGATGACGGTAGAATATTATTATACGGACGGCAGGGAAATACCGGCGGATAAAATATGCATGAAGCAGGAGAATGAAAAAAAGCTGCTAATAGGAAGTATCCTATGCAATGATTCCTCTGTAAAAGATGAAGAACATATTGGAGACCCTACAGAGATAGCGCTTGTAGGGCTTGGAAACAGTCTTGGCATATCGGCGGAGGATGTGAGGGAGAAGTATCCCAGAATATCCGAAATACCGTTTGACAGTGACAGAAAGCTGATGACGACGCTTCATTCGTTAAAGGATGGCTATATTTCGGTAACGAAAGGAGCGGCGGACGTCCTGTTAAAACGTTTGGCCAAGATAAGAGAAGGGGGATGGGAGCGGGCAATACTAGAAACAGATATCAAAAAAATAGAAGAGGTCAATCACAAATTTTCTAAAAACGGGTTGAGAGTGCTTGCTCTTGCATATAAGAATCTGGAGGAAAGTGAACCGATAGAGGAGACGGAGCTAACTTTTTTAGGATTGATTGCTATGATGGATCCGCCGCGTGTGCAGTCGAAGGAGGCGGTGAGGGAATGTATCCGTGCAGGAATCAAGCCGGTCATGATAACAGGGGATCATAAAGTGACAGCCGCCGCTATTGCAAAGCGCATCGGAATACTTGGGGATGAATCGGAGGCTTGCGAAGGTGCGGATATTGAAACGAAGACGGATGAGGAATTAAAAGACTTTGTGGAGAATATTTCCGTATATGCAAGAGTGTCGCCGGAGCATAAGATACGAATCGTCCGTGCGTGGCAGGAAAAAGGAAATATAGTTGCTATGACAGGAGACGGTGTTAATGATGCGCCGGCGCTTAGACAGGCCGATATCGGCGTGGCGATGGGAGTTACCGGAAGCGAAGTTTCTAAAGATGCGGCGGCAATGGTTTTGACAGATGACAATTTTGCTACTATTATAAAAGCAGTGGAGAATGGCAGAAATATTTACAGAAATATAAAAAATTCTATCCAGTTTCTGCTCTCCGGCAATTTCGGGGCAATCCTGGCGGTGCTGTATGCGGCTGCGGCAGGGCTTCCGGTTCCTTTTGCACCGGTGCATCTTTTGTTTATCAATCTGCTGACGGACAGTCTGCCTGCGATTGCATTAGGTCTGGAGCCGCATGACGCTGCTGTTATGGAAGAGAAGCCGAGACCGGCGGATGAATCCATTCTTAATCGGAAGTATCTGTTGAATGTAGGTACGGAAGGTCTGGTAATCGGAAGTGTTACGATGGCGGCATTCCTTATCGGCTATAAGGACGGGAATTATTTGGCCGCCAGTACAATGGCATTTGCTACGTTATGCCTGGGACGGCTGTTCCACGGATTTAACTGTAAATCGGAGCGTCCGCTGTTATTTAGCAAGCAGTTTTGGAATAACAAGTATCTGCTCGGCGCTTTCATGACAGGGGCGGCACTTATTAGCTGTGTTGTGATTGTCCCTCCGTTTAAAAATGTATTTAAAGTCACGGTGTTGAGTTTTATACAGCTTGTAGAGGTGTATGGGCTGGCGGCTTTAACCCTAGTTATTATTCAGGGAATAAAATGGTTAAGAATTAGAAAATAGGAGGTTTCTATGGATTTAACGAAAGAAAATGTGAA
Source organism: uncultured Dorea sp. (assembly GCA_910579335.1). Taxonomy (GTDB): domain Bacteria; phylum Bacillota; class Clostridia; order Lachnospirales; family Lachnospiraceae; genus MD308. The sequence continues at coordinate 6,185 of CAJTUQ010000044.1, forward strand.
AAAATTAAGAGGACTGATTGTATTTACGGCGGTAATAGTCGTATGCTTATGGAAATACGAGGCGTCGCTTCAGATTCTTTCCTTCGTGTGGGGAGTCGCATGCCCGTTTATTTTGGGAGGAGCGATAGCGTTTGTGCTGAATGTTCCTATGAATTTCATACAAAGGCATCTGTTTCCTGAAAAGAGAACAGAAAACAGCCGGATACAAAAAAAGCTGGCTCGTCCAATCAGTATGCTGCTGGTGCTGTTTCTTGTAATTGCTGCGATTGGCCTTGTTATGTTTGTATTGATACCGCAGCTTGGAAATACGTTTGCAAATCTGGGGAAGAGTATACAGAATTTTATTCCGCAGATACAGGAATGGGCGGAAATCGTGTTTCATAATAATAAGGAAGTAATGGATGTCATCAATCATCTGGAGTTCGACTGGAATAAGATAATGAACACGGGATTTGACTTCTTTACAAGCGGCGCGGGAAGCGTTCTTGATTCGACCATTTCTGCGGCAAAAAGCATTATAAGCGGGATAACGACATTTTTTATAGCATTTGCTTTTGCAATCTACATCCTGATGCAGAAAGAAAAACTCAGAATACAGTCAGAAAAAGTTTTATATGCATTTGTGCGCAGAGGAAGAGCGGAAGCGGTGCTTGAAGTGTTGTCGCTTACTTACCAGACATTTTCACATTTCCTTACAGGACAGTGCGTGGAAGCAGTAATACTTGGATGCATGTTCGTTGTTTCTATGGCAATTTTCAAGCTTCCGTATGCGCTTTTGATTGGCATCGTGATTGCATTTACGGCGTTGATACCGATTTTTGGCGCATTTATCGGATGCTTCGTGGGGGCGTTTTTAATTTTTATGGTAGACCCTATGAAGGCGGTGATGTTTGTCGTTCTTTTTCTGGTACTGCAGCAGATAGAAGGAAATCTTATATATCCGCATGTGGTAGGCAATTCGGTAGGGCTCCCGTCGATTTGGGTATTGGCGGCCGTCAGCGTCGGGGGCAGACTTATGGGAGTTGTGGGCATGCTCGTCTTTATTCCTATCGTTTCGGTCCTTTATGCCCTGTTTCGGGAAATCGTATATTTAAAGCTGAAGAAACGAAAAATGAAGGAGGAGGAAGAAAAAGAAAGCATTAAAAAAGAGGAATAGACCGTCTGTGGGTTGTCCTCTTTACATAGCCGGGAGTGGGGGCATAGCATCTGTGTAATGCAGCAGCCCCCGCAGGAAACCCTCCATTTTAAAATAAAAAAAAGGATGGGCATCTCTTGTCCATCCTCTTAAAAATCCTTATATTACGCAATTCTCATCTTAGCCGAAGTATCTCTTAAGAAGTCCCTCAAACGCTTTGCCGTGTCTAGCCTCATCCCTTGCCATTTCGTGTACGGTATCATGAATCGCATCCAGATTTGCAGCCTTTGCACGTTTTGCAAGATCAAACTTGCCTGCTGTAGCGCCGTTCTCAGCAGCAACTCTCATCTCAAGATTCTTCTTTGTGCTGTCAGTAACGACCTCGCCAAGCAGCTCTGCAAATTTAGCGGCATGTTCAGCCTCTTCGTAAGCAGCCTTTTCCCAGTATAATCCAATCTCCGGATATCCTTCTCTATGAGCAACTCTTGCCATTGCAAGATACATACCAACCTCTGAACATTCGCCGTTGAAGTTTGCTCTCAAATCTTCAATGATATCCTCGCTTACGCCCTGTGCAACGCCTACAACATGCTCAGCGGCCCAGCTTAAGCCTTCTGACTGCTCTGTGAACTTATCAGCGCCAACTCCGCACTGCGGACATTTCTCCGGTGCTGCATCTCCTTCGTGAACATAACCACAAACACTACATACAAATTTTTTCATGATTTTTCTCCTTTTCTTTTATAATACTTATATTTAATATCAGTAATAGTTACTGATATTAAGTTATCACAGATATTCGTACTTGTCAATTGCCAATTCGATATTTTATATTTATTTTATATTCTTCTTAAGACAGTTGGGGCATAGCCCGTTAAATATCATAGAGTGTGAATGAATCCGGCCGTTAAAATGACGCTCGGCAAGCTGGTTGATTTCTGTAATATGCGCGGGGGAAAGTTCTAAATCCGATACATTTCCGCAGCGATTGCATATTACATGGTAATGGAAATCTGTGCGCCCGTCGAAGCGATCCCCGCCGCAGGGAGTCGGGATTTTCTGTGCCTCCCCCATACTGGCGAGAAGATTGAGATTACGGTATACGGTTCCAAGACTGATATTGGGAAACTCTTCCTTAACGTGAAGATATACAGTATCGGCGGTCGGATGCTCATGTGTTTTTAAAAGATAGTCTTTGATACATGCTCTCTGACGGCTGTATTTTAATGTAGCCATACGCAATCTCCTTTCAATTAATAATAGTAATGATTATTATGATTAGCATACATGGGAAAGAAGCATTTGTCAACATTTTATTTTTATATGTAACAATTTGTAACAATTTAAAGGAAAAATCCCAGTATTTTATTGGAAAAAATGGTAAAATATGTCGATAAAATATTGATTTATACGCTTGACAGCAAAAAATAGCATGATATAATTAGTTTCGTAACGCATGTAACAATTCTGTAACATTTACAAAAGATAAGAAAACATAAAGGAGGTTATTTATGTATTCTAATCTTAAGAAGGGATTGTTCTTAGTTACTTTTTCAGGAGCCGTCATGCTGCTTCCTGTGACGGCGGAGGCGAAGGATGCCAAAGAAGGCGCATTGCCGAGTATTGGAATTGAAGCAGTGTTGGACAGTTGTAATTCTTCAGGAAAAGAAATTGACATTGAAGAATATCTGGTACCGACAAAAAAGGGCGAGTATTTAGATATGGCATTTGCCGATGTAGAGACATTTCTATATATAAGGAAAGAACCTACAACGGAAAGTGAATGGGTGGGTAAATTATACCCTGATGATGCGGCCAGAATTATGGGACCGGTTGGAGAATGGACAAAAGTACAGTCAGGAAATGTCACCGGTTATGTATATTCTAAATATATTACAGTAGGGAGAAAAGCAGAAGAAAAAGCACAGAAGATTGTAAAGAAAAAACAAAAAAAAGGGAATAAGAAAAAAGAAGCAAAAAATCCTGAAAAAGAAGAGGTTTTAGAAGACCTAGAACAAATATTTGAATATGCAGAATCAAAAGAGGAAGAGGAGGCAAGGCTTGTAAAGGAAGCCGAGGAAGCACGCAGGAAAGAAGAAGAGGAACAAAGGAAGGCGGAGGAAGAGGCAAAAGAAAAAGCCGGCTCCGGACAAGCAGTTGTTGATTATGCATGTCAGTTCATCGGAAACCCTTATGTATGGGGAGGAACGAGCCTGACAAAAGGAGCGGATTGTTCCGGATTCGTGCAGTCGGTTTATAAGCACTTTGGCGTTAGTCTTCCAAGAACCTCCAGCCAGATGCGCGGAGCCGGAAGAGGCGTAAGCTACAGTGATGCAATTCCGGGGGATGTGATCTGCTATAACGGTCATGTCGGAATCTATATGGGAGACGGACAGATTGTAAATGCAATTAACAGCCGAAAAGGTATCGGGGTATTGTCAGCCACCTACACAAGCATCGTTACAGTGAGGAGAATATTATAAAGAGAAGATTACGGGATAAAGTTAACGGGTCTGCCACGAATGCGGCAGACCCGTTAATTGTTATTTCACCTTTACCTTAATTTTTTTGGTCAGGCCGTTTTGGGAAATGCTGTATACGGTACAAGTACCGCGTTTCTTGCCGGTAATCACGCCTTTTGAAGATACCTTTGCAACGGATGGGTCAGATGAGACATAACGCACCTTTTTGCTGGATTTTTTTAATTTCTTTCCGGATACCTTCACACGGAGTGAGACTTTCTTTTTGGTCTTCACACTTACGGATGAGCGTTTTGCTGATATCTTTGAAGGATTGCCGTATTTTCCGCCCTTTGTTATGCTGTAGACAGGGAGGGATTTTGAAACGGTTACTTGCCTGCCGTTAATGTTTTTGTACGCGGTGACATAATATCTATACTGCGTTCCCTTTTTTAGCTTTTTATGCTTCCATTTGCCTGCGTCTTTGCCGGCGGTTCCAAGCCGTTTATATTTCCCGTTATTTTTCGCTCCGTAGATTTCATATCCGTCTGCTGACTTCACCGGATTCCAGCGGATGGTCTGCGAAGTTTTAGCAGCGGATACCCTGCACAGAAGCAGTGAGGGTTCTATATTTTCATAGCCGGTTCCGGAACTATTGTCCCCGGTTGTTCCGGTGTTTGGTATTTGCGACGGCTGAGTACTTGTATTCCCTGTGTTTCCTGTATTTTCCGGCTCTTTTGGCGGCTCAGGATTTGTAACCCCAGGCTGCTCCGGGTCGGGGGCTTCGGGCTGTTCCGGGTCCGGGTTTTCAGGCTGCTCCGGGTCCGGAGTTTCGGGCTGCTCCGGATCCGGGTTTTCAGGCTGCTCCGGGTCCGGGTTTTCAGGCTGGCCGGCGCCGTAGATAGATTCCTTAAAATCTCCTGTCAAAGATAGATATGCCTTGAATATTTCCTGTTTCAGGCGTTCAACCTTTGTATTCATCGCCCGGATATTGTTAGAACCGCTCGACGTAACATTGACATTTACTAAATCAAATTCTACAGCCTCTTTCATCAAAAGACGCAGATCTTCAAAAGTATTGACTTTAACGGACTGACTGTTCCAGGTAATGGTAATTGGTTTTAAATTTCCGGTTTTATCAATTCTCTTCTGAAACATTGCTTTCTTAAAGTCAGCCATTGTCCCATAGGCGCCCCCCCCAAATATCTTTTGCAAGATATATGTGTCTGAAAGGATTGTTCCCTCGGATTTGGCGGCTTCCTTATACTGGTTGGAAATATACGGAACCATACCGTTGTAGTAACCGTATTCGGCAAGCAGTTCAAATGCCTGACGCCGTATCATAATATCGCCGCTGACGCCGGAGTCATTCTGTACTGCGGCATAGTTGGCGCTAAAGAGCGGTACGACGTAATAACCGTTAGCAGCCAGGGTTCCTGTCGTCGTCGTTCCGTCAACTTCATAGCGGGATGCGATGATGCTGCCTCGGATCAGGTCGTCAAGGGTATTCAGCTCCGCCGCCTCGGCCTGATTCAGCGTTCTTACCGAGTCCAGGTTATGTTTGGAGCCGGACTCGCCCTGATTCACCCTAGTCTTGGGGTCTTCAATCTGCTCAAGCTTATGGAACCATTTCATTTTTTCCGCTGTGGTTTTCCCAAGAATAACATCCGCTTCCGCGTAATCCAATGTATAAATGACGTCCAGAATGCCGCTCATATAATTTTTTAAATCATTCTCATCCTGGAAACGGTCAGGCCGGCCGTTGTGATACCGGTCGCTCTTAGACTGGCGGTCATAAATCAAATTCAGATTAAAAGCTGGCGGGTCGTTTGGCTCGTAAGGCTCGAAAGTCCCTCTGGTGTAAACCTCCGCCAGCATACCGTCCCGCGAACCGTAACCGTTTAGCATGACCCCGGAAACAAGTATGTGCGTCAGCTCATGGGCATATGTGGCAAGCCCCCGCTCCGTCAGCGCTTTTGATAGATAGTAACGGATACCGTTACCTTCCGCCACACCGTCAACGAAAATATATGAACCCCACAAATCCAGAGGGGCAAAAAATTCCTTGACGCCCTGTGAGGCGTTCTCACCTAATTTCTCCGACCACTGGACAGCTGTACCGGGAGTATCGGGGTCGATACGCAGGCTGTCTAAAACGATGCGGCTGGATGAGAGCTGTCCTTTTTTCTCCGGTTTTGCAATCCGGTACCAGAAATCGATAAAGGCAGTCTGCTGCTTTGCAGCCTGCTGCAGCTGTTCTTTGAACGCTTCACGTTTTTTTGCATATTCCGTCGGATTTGTATTTTTTAAAGTCCTGTCTATATAGCAATCTACGATGCCGTATGTGATGGTGGCGGAGTTCGCAATTACATAGACACTGTCCTCCGACACAGTAAGAAGCGGCAGGATATAGGATTTGTAGAGGGAGTCATTCCACAGCCTCTGGTATATACCCTTGCTATTACCGTCCCACGCGGACGTCTTCTCCACGATATACGCACGGCTCTTCTGCAGGAACCAATCATTCAGCGATGTATCCGGCATCCATTTCACCCTGCATTCCTCTAAAAAGGCATCCAGTGAAGTGGAGAAAGTAACCGGATAAAACAGTGTTGTATTCGTCGTACCAAATGCTTCAGTATTCTTGGAAATCTTTAATTTATCTCCTCCGGCGTTCCCAATGTATATCAGCCAATCAAGAACGTCGTTTACTTTACCATATAAGAATGGTTTTTTCCATTCATAAAGGAGAGAGTCTTTGATGTTATGCCCGCCCATTTCAAAATCATAGAGCCGTTCAAGATAAGTAAGCCCAAGCAGCAGATTTTCTTTATTATTTAGTATAGTATTTGTGTATTGTTCTGCTGTCTTAGAGCTCTCTGTATTGTCAGCGATTCTTTGGATAGTGTCGCCGATATTTGCCTGTACCTCTGCAAAAGCCCCGTCAAAAGACGATACCTTTAAATTATCCAGATTCAGCTCTTTGATAGCCATAGCATCGGTAATTTCACCTATAGGTATATTGTCCCTCTTTGAAATCTCCATTTTTTTATTAAGTTTATCCGCCATAGTATACCGGGACGGTGCCAGTTTGGCTGCTATTGTTTCATTTGTTTCGTAGTCAATGGCCTTAAGCGCCGATTCTGTGTTTTGGCGCACTGTTTCCCCGCAGCTGGCCGCAGACACAGGAATCGCTGGAGCGGCCAGCGCAAATATTGTAAATGCTGCCGCTATTGCTATTTTTATAGTTCTCATCTGACATCCTCCGCTATTTTCATTAATAATTTCTATCCCCTCCATAAGCGTGCAGTTAGTCTTATAAATCTGTCTTCGCAGATTCAGGAAGAAAAAACCGCCGGCTGCTGTGAATAGCCGCCGGCGGTTTTAAGCAGCTGCCGATAACTTTTTGAGGGTAGCTGTTTTTCGTTTCCCTTCTAACTTATAATATAGCATATGCAAAACATTGTATCAAGAAATAATTAACATGAATAAATATAGTTTGCAGCGGAAGAAATAATAATTTGAACGCAAAAGAGCATAGTGTACAAATTGTACAAATTTGTAAAAAAATATATAAAACAGAAAAAAGGACTTATCCAAGTTATCCACACAAAAACGATTAAAAAAGGTGGAAAAATTGAAGTTTTCTAAAAATTATCCACATTATCCACACAAAAAAGTTAAAATACGGTGGATTATTTATAGGAAAAAAAGAACGAACGTTTTGTGGAGTTATAATAAAAACAGCTTTTTAGAGAAAAAAATCAAAAAAATTATTGACTTTTAAGTAATCAAAAATCGGGAAGAAATTATGTGAAGATGTTTACACAATGGATAAAAACAGCTATAATGTATAATACTGAATTGCAAAGGAGGTGTCATATATGGCACATGTTTCTAAAGATATGACTTTTGGTGAACTGCTTATGACATATTATGAAAAATGTCCAAAGATTGTTGATGATTTAATGGAAGCAGGGATGGGATGCATCGGATGCCCGCATTCCCAGATGGAGTCCATTGAGCAGGGTGCGATGGGACATGGCGTGGACCCGGATTTATTAGTGGCAAAGCTTAATGCAACGATTGGCGCTGCACTGGGAGAATAAGAAGAATAAAAATGCTTCGGACGAGCCTCCGAAGCATTTTTTTAAAATATTAAATTGCAGATAACTGCTGGATGGCATCGTTAGAAACCAATGCTTCACAGTGTTCTTCAAGGAACGCCAGCGAAGCGCCGGAAGATTTTTCCAGAGTCCCAAATTCTGTGAGCATGTTGCAGATCCGGTTAAAGTCATTAATTGAATGATCACTCTGCATAATTGCAAGAATGTATAGGTTCTCAGCAGTATCTTTATAAAGAGTGTTGGAACCATGATACATGCCGTTAAGCAGCTGCGCCGCCTGCAGTACATGTTCCATAGCCGCAAAGGAAAATAACCGGAGCGTTATCGTCTTTTCTTCTTTTGCAGGCTGGTTCTCGGAGGCGGCTGCCTGTTTCACAGCTTCCATTTTTTCTTTCACTTTTCCCAGAAGATTTAACAAAGTTTCGGCGCCCTCAAGTTTATCGGGAGTCTCTTGTTTTTTTTGTCCTGATTCATCGGACGGAGAAGGTGCAAATTTTGAAAACCGGGTATCAAGTTCATCTGGGTCTTCGACTTTAGTAATTATCAGTACAATAGAATCGGAGGAAGCAGGGATAGCTTCTATCATAAGAGGAATATCTTCTGCCTCAAAGCCAAATTCATATGCTGCCTGTTGCATCATGTCATGGAAAAGTGATTTTGCTTTTTCGGTTCCATATGCCAGTTCGCTTAATTGAAGCTGGCGTTCAGCCAAATCAGTTCGTGTGAGAGTACAGCGTATCTGATTATCGTTGATTTTCTCAATCTTCATTATTTATCACTTCCTTCTAAATTAGTATAGCATAGGGAATGCGGAATGTTCAACAATAGGTTTAATAAAATAAGTATAAAATAAAAAAGTGCTTGCACTGTAAGTTTCCATCAGATATAATGAGAGCACTAAGAGATAGTTTTCCCTGATAGCCACGTTCTTAGAACAAAGGAGGGAGAATTTTACGAATTTACTTTTTCTCAATGTAATTTCTATTAAACTGTCAATTTAATTAATCGATAAACAATCAAAGATGTCAATTCGACACAAATATCATATGAATAACAATTACAAAAACATATTACTAATATTACAAACATAAAGCAATGCGGGCTATCTTTTAGTAATTTTAAAATTAAGGAAATGTATCACAACACTTTTCTTCTGGTTTTAATATATGTGAAAATGGATGTGGTTATCATCGTAAAAGCATTGAGGAGGAGGAAAAAATGAGCGGGTACGAAAAAAAGGATGTCCAAAATCTCTTTACGGAATTGAACGGCTATGAAAAGAAAGGAGTGGATATTACGCTGAATGGCTTGGCGGCAAGCCCTATGCAGGTGGTTCAGGCACATGTCCTGCGGGAAGACGTCGTTTATATGCGGGATTATGTTATGAATGAGAACGGAGATATCAAAGAGCTGTGTTTTACGGACGTTATTATATAGAGTGAACGTAAATACCCCTCAAATAATAGAAAAATGTCGAAATAAATAATGACGTAAGTCACAATTATTGTTATAATAGGTTCGAGTAGGAGGTGCAGCATGGAAGAAAACGAGAAAAAAGGCCGCACAGATTCGAATCAGCCGACGAGAAATACTTCTGAAAATACAGATATATCAGGAGAACAGACAGTAAAAAGAACGGTGTCCGGACAAAGGACCGTCCGAAGGAGAAGTCTTTTAGAGCAGACTGGCGAGAAAAGAGTATCGGACGGACCGTCAGTAAGGCGCAGGCCGTCAGGAAGAACTCAGACGGCAGCGAGGCATAAGAGACCGGATGGAACCGGTACGATGATAGAGCGTAAAAGACCGGAGGATACCCAGACAGCGGCGGAAAATGCCGGCATGGAAGAGGTAGGGACCTCTCCGGAGCATAGAAGGCCTCAAAGAAGCAGAATATCTGCTGATAGAAGAAGGCCGGGCAAGACCGGACATCTTGCAGACAAAAGAAGGCCGGCCGGCGGCGAGGCTTCTGTCAGAAGCAGACAGAGACGTCCCTCAAACAGGGGAAGGCAGGCAAGAAGAAAGCAGAGCCGGAGAAGAAGGAAGAGAAATCTTATATTGAAGATGATACTCTTTGTTATATTGTTAATAGCTGCAGTGGCGGGTGCATTTTTATGGAAGAAATACAGTCCGTCCAAAGAAAAAGCGGACTTGAAAGAATATTATGGAATAGAGAAGGAAGGACAGCTTGCTATTACAATAAATAATGAGATTACTGAGCCGCATGGGATGATTTCGGAAGGGAAAGCATACGTCCAGTATGAAACGGTGCGGGATTACATCAGCAACCGGTTTTACTGGGACTCGAATGAAAATATTCTTCTTTATACGCTGCCTAAAGATATCGTGTCAGTAGAGGTCGGCAGCAAGGACTATATGGTATCGAATGATAAGAATAGTGAAGACTATGTCATTTTAAAAACCGAAGGAAGCACGGCATATATTGCTCTTGACTTTATTCAGCAATATACCAACATTGATTATGCGGTATATGACAAGCCGAGCCGCGTGATGATTGTCAGCGACTGGGGAGAGACGCCGGTTGCGCAAGTGAAGAAGAACACGCAGATCCGTTACAGAGGCGGCGTGAAAAGCCCTGTCTTGACGGAGGTTAAGAAAAAGGACGAGGTCGTTGTCTTGGAAGACGAAGAGAACTGGAAAAAGGTCCGTACAAAAGACGGTTTCATAGGCTATGTTAAAAACAGCGCCCTGAAAAAAACCGAGAAGAAAAATATCACCAGAGATTTTGAAGAACCGAAGTATACAAATATTTCCTTGGATTACACGGTTAATCTGGTGTGGCATAACGTAACGAATCAGGAAGCGAATAACAATGTTCTTGATAAGATAGCAAGTACGAAGGGACTTACGACGATTGCGCCCACCTGGTATCATGTAAAAAATACGGACGGTGATTTATCGTCCCTGTCGTCAGCCGATTATGTAGAGAAGGCGCGTCAGATGAAAGTGGATGTTTGGGCTACCGTCAGGGATTTTGACGGAGGCATCGATTCTCAGAGCGAAACCTATGAGCTTTTGAGTTCCACGTCAAAACGTGAGAAGTTAATCAACCAATTGATATCCGATGCGCTGCAGACGAATATTGCGGGCATTAATGTGGACTTTGAGAAGGTTTCGGAAGAATGCGGGGAGCATTATATCCAGTTTATCCGGGAATTGTCCGTAAAGTGCCGGCAGAGTGCATTGGTATTGTCCGTGGACAATTATGTTCCGAAAAATTATAATACACAGTATAACCGCAAGGAACAGGGCGTGTTTGCCGATTATGTAATCATCATGGGCTACGATGAACATTTCGGCGGTTCTCCTGAAGCCGGTTCGGTATCCTCTTATAATTTTGTCCAGGAAGGAATTGAGGAGACATTAAAAGAAGTACCCGCAGAAAAAGTAATCAGCGGTATTCCGTTTTTTACCCGTTTGTGGAGAGAAAAGCCGAAGACCCAGGAGCAGCTTGCAAAAGACCAGGGGACTGAGGCGGCTCAGTATACGATGGAAGTAAAGAGTGATGCATACGGCATGTCCAGTGCGAAGGAAAAGGTTTCGGAGGCCGGGGCAGAGATTACCTGGGATGAAGAGACAAAGCAGAATTTCGCTACATGGACGGACGGAGACACAACGTATAAAATCTGGCTTGAGGACGTGAAGTCGCTGGAGCCGAAGCTGAAGCTGATGAAGGAATACGGGCTTGCAGGAAGCGCAGCATGGGCATTGGGCCAGGAGACATCCGACGTCTGGCCGCTGATTCAGCAATATGTAAACTAAATAAAAAATAAAATGCCTCCGGCAGTCATATATTGAAGTAATATAGACTGTCAGGAGGTATTTTTTGAAGAAAAAAATTGAGCTGGTGGTGCTGCTTTTTTTAGTTGCCGGCCTTGTTGTTTTAAACAGAAATTTGGAGGAGCAGGTGTCTTCTCCAAAAGCGGCCGTCAGAAAAAATACGGTAGTCCTTGATGCGGGACACGGCGGCGGCGACCCAGGAAAAGTCGGCGTGGGTGATGTGGTCGAGAAGGAAATCAATCTTCAGATTGCAAAAAAAGTGGAACAGAAGCTGAAGAAAAAAAAGGTCAAAGTCATAATGACGAGAGAAGAAGATATGATGCTGACGGGTGAAGAGGGCACCGGAACAAAAGCGGCGGATATGAAAGAGCGCGTGAAGATTATCAATGAGCAGGCGCCGCAGCTGGCAGTGAGCATCCACCAAAACAGCTATCAGGATGCAATCGTGCACGGCGCACAGGTGTTTTACTATTCAAATTCCCCGGAAGGGGAAAGTGCCGCAAAGATTATGCAGAAAGCGTTGCTTGCTGTTGATGCGGATAATACAAGGCAGGCGAAGGCCAACAACACATATTATCTGTTAAAGCGGACGGAGGTGCCTACGATTATCGTGGAATGCGGGTTTTTGTCCAATTCAGAGGATGCCGTGAATCTATGTGATGAAAAATATCAGGATAAGATATCCGAAGCAATCTGCAAAGGGATACTTGAAATCATCCGTAAAGACAGCTTGGCGGGTAATTCCCGGACTTCTTAACTTGTAGGAGATTTTAGAGTGTAGTATAATAAAGTACATGGAGACAATAATAAGTAAAATAAAAAAAGGACAACTGAATAACGAGGTAATAAAAAAAGCGGGCGAGATATTAAAAAGCGGAGGCCTAGTGGCATTTCCGACGGAGACCGTTTACGGCCTGGGGGCGGATGCGCTGAATGAGAAGGCGGCGCAGAAGATTTATGCGGCGAAGGGAAGGCCGTCGGATAATCCGCTTATCGTCCATATTACGAATATGGAGGCATTGAGCCGGATTGTTTCCGATATTCCGGAGGAGGCATATCTTGCCGCAGAAAAATATTGGCCGGGTCCCCTTACTATGATTTTCCGTAAGAGCAGCATTGTGCCTTACGGGACGACGGGAGGATTAGATACGGTAGCGGTGCGTATGCCGTCCCATGAGACAGCCTGTGCGGTGATAGACGCAGGGGGCGGATATATTGCGGCGCCGAGTGCCAATACTTCCGGACGCCCAAGCCCTACGAAAGCAGAGCATGTGGAAGAGGATTTAGGGGGCAGGATTGATATGATTGTGGACGGCGGACCGGTGGAAATCGGGGTAGAGTCTACGATTTTGGATGTTTCGGTGACGCCGCCGATGATTCTTAGGCCGGGGGCGGTTACAAAGGAGATGCTTTCGGAGCTTTTCGGCGAGGTGGCGGTGGATACCGCATTGTTTGAGGAGGGAAGCGCAAATCCCCCGAAAGCGCCGGGGATGAAATACCGCCATTATGCCCCGAAAGCGAAGCTTTGTGTCGTGGAGGGGGCAGAGGATGAGGTGGTTAAGGAGATTAACCGGATAGCTTCTGAAAAGATACAAAAGGGCGGCAGGGTCGGAATCATCGGAACGGAGGAAACGGTCGGGCGTTATGGGCAGGGCGTTGTCAAATGTATCGGGACAAGGCAGGATGAGGCGACGGTTGCGAACCGGCTCTATGCGGTTTTGCGGGAGTTTGATGCAGAAAATGTAGACTCTATACTGAGCGAGTCGTTTTCGGGGAACGGAATCGGGAATGCGGTAATGAACCGGCTGCTGAAAGCGGCAGGACATCATGTCATACATGTATAAAGAGAGGAAGAAGGTGGATTTATGGGTAAAGTACAGATTATGGATCATCCTTTAATTCAGCACAAGATTACCTGCATACGAAGGGAAGAGCTTGGCTCAAAGGAATTTCGTGCGATTGTGGGCGAGATAGCGGCGCTGATGTGTTATGAAGCGACCCGGAACTTAAAGCTTCAGGACGTGAGGATAAAGACGCCAATCTGTGAGATGACCGGAAAGGAACTCAGCGGGAAAAAACTGGCGGTCGTACCTATCTTAAGGGCGGGACTTGGGATGGTAGACGGAATGCTGGGCATTATTCCTGCGGCAAAGGTGGGGCATATAGGTTTATACCGTGACCCGGATACTTTTAAGCCGGTGGAATACTACTGTAAGCTTCCCGCGGATTGTGATGAGAGAGAGGTATTTGTAGTAGACCCGATGCTGGCTACAGGCGGTTCCTGTGTGGCGGCGATTCAGCTTCTGAAGGAGAAGGGAGTGGAAAATATACGGTTTCTGTGTATTATTGCTGCGCCTGAGGGAGTGAAGCTTATGCAGAAGGAGCATCCGGACGTGGATATCTATATCGGTGCGCTTGATGAGTGTTTGAATGAGCACAAATATATTGTGCCGGGGCTTGGTGATGCGGGAGACCGTATTTTCGGAACAAAATAATAAATGCAGTTCGGACAGGACTTTTAAGGAGGAGTTCACATGGGAGATAAAAGAGCGGATTATATTAGCTGGGATGAATATTTTATGGGGGTTGCCCTGCTTTCGGGGATGCGTTCAAAGGATCCGAATACACAGGTGGGATGCTGCATTGTGAGTCAGGACAATAAGATTTTGTCTATGGGGTATAACGGGCTTCCTATGGGTTGTTCAGACGACAATTTTCCGTGGACAAGAGAGGGAGAAGATCCTTTAGAGACGAAATATTTTTATACGGTGCACAGCGAAATGAATGCTATCTTGAATTACCGGGGCGGGAGCCTTGAAGGAGCAAAATTGTATGTATCGCTGTTTCCCTGCAATGAATGTGCAAAGGCAATCATCCAGAGCGGGATTAAGGAGGTTATCTACGGCTCCAACAAATACGAGGATACGCCGTCTGTAAAAGCATCCATGAGAATGTTTGATGCCGCGGGGGTAAATTACCATGAATATCACAGGACAAAAAGAGAAATAAAAATAAACTTATAAACATGCCGTCATATTAACCCTTCCCGCAGAATATATATGAACAAAAGACGAAGACGGGGGAGCTTTTATTGGAGCAGAAGACCTCTTATATTGTTCAGTTTTTGATTCGCGCAGTGGTAGGGATGGCTTTTATATTTTTTATTAATCAGTTCCTTGCATCGAAAGGGATTTCCACGCAGGTGGGGTTAAACCCCGTGACCTTTGCGGCGTCCGGAGTCTTTGGTACGCCGGGGGTGGCATTGTTATACGGCATTGCCTTTTATACGGGCGGTTAGCGGATACCCGCCGTATTTTAGGACAATGAGGATGCAAAGCATGGCTTTGATGGAATCACTCGAAACTGCGGTATGCGATGCTGCAGTAGTAGCCGTCGGGGACAGGGACAGGTTCTATGCGCCAGAAGGAGTAATCTTTCTGGCCGTTTTTTATGCGGAACATGGAAGAAAGCTGTTGGACATAAAAAGAGTCCGGCGGAATGGACAGTCCTGTTCCGATACCCTTTAAAAAGGCTTCCCGCACAGTCCATCTGCGAAACAGGAAAGCCTGCTGTCCGGACGCATCCAATGCTGAAAATTCAGAGAGTTCGTCCGGATGGAAAAAACGCCGGACAAGTGTTTTTGCGCGGATTCCAGACCGCACTTTTTCGATGTCAATTCCGACAGGGGATGCTAAGGAGAAAGCAAGTGCGGCAAACTCTCCGGAGTGGGACAGGTTGAAATGTATCTTCGGAAAGGAAGAGCCTTCATGGTACAGACGGGGTTTTCCGTGTTCCTCTACGGCAAACAGCAGTTTTTCTGCCGGGTAAAGAAGGTAAAGGCTCAG
>CAJTUQ010000045.1:0-5189 GCA_910579335.1 uncultured Dorea sp.
TTTTTGAATTGAAAAGGACGATGGAGATTTTCTACGGCTTTGGCAAAGGAGGAAAAGATATTTCCCCGGATACGATATTGAACGACTTAAAGCCCTACATGAATCCGGATGAGCAGGAAATGATGGAACAGATGGAGGGCATGAAAAATATGATGGAAATGATGCAGCAGATGCAGCAGGCGCAAACCGGCTCCGAAAATGCCGGCGAAAGTTCGGCCTCCTTCGACTTCCTGAAAGGAATGATGGATCCGGAACAGCAAAATATGTTTGACATGTACAATAACATTTTCAGCAGCGCACTCAATTCTGCGGATTCTGACACCGAGAAAGGAGAGAAAGATTATGAATGAATGGATGAACCACCCGGCAATGGAAAACATTGACCCAATAAAGCTTGAATTAATTAAGACAGCGGCAAAACAGACGGAGGGGAAAAGCGGAAAATCACTCGCTCCGATTATGATGGCGCTCATCACAAACGCCAACAAAAAAGGCATTCAATTTTCATCCGATGAGGTATCACTCATCATCAGCATCCTGAAAGAGGGCAAGCCGAAAGAAGAACAGGAGCAGATGGAAAATATGATAAAAATGGTGACCTCTTATATGAAAAAAGGATAAAAACTTGGAAAATACCCTCTTTTTTTCTAATATAAGATTTGATATACTTATTCAAATGCAAAATGCTTGAGACAGATAAGGAGAATTATATGAGAAACATAAAGCTTACTATAGAATACGACGGAAGCCGTTATCAAGGCTGGACGCGACTGGGAAAAAATGAATCTAACAATACGATTTCCAATAAAATCCTTGAGGTATTAAAGAAAATGACCGGCGAAGAGATAGAAGAATTTAACTGCGGCTGCCGGACAGAGGCCGGTGTCCACGCTTACGCCCAAGTCGCTAATTTTAAAATGGCGAATAACGCTAAAATCCAGGACGTCAAGCATTACCTCAACCGCTATCTCCCGATGGATATTGCGATTACAGATGTAAAGGAAGTGCCGGAACGTTTCCACGCCCAGTTAAATGCCGTGTCCAAAACTTATGTCTACCGGATGACCGTCTCTGACGTTCCCAGCGTGTTTGACCGCAAACACACCTATCACTGCTTCCGCACTCCGGATAAGCAGCTGATGCAGGACGCCGCCTGGCTGCTTACCGGCGTACATGATTTCAGAAATTTCTCCACTGTGAAAAAAGCGAAGTCAACGGTGCGTGAAGTGTATGAAATCGAAATATACGGCGACGGCGAAGAGATGCAGATTCTTATCAGCGCCGACGACTTTCTCCATAATATGGCAAGAATTATGATAGCAACTTTGCTGGAAATTGGCTTGGGCATGAGACAGGCCGATGAAATCGACGAAATCTTTGACGGAGAACTGATTGCAAGCGCACCCTGCGACCCAAAGGGGCTGTATCTGCAGGAAATCACTTACTGATTTTATATATCCGCAATCGCGTCTTTAAGGCGCAGCAGACGGCCGCCTGGATATAAATATAGAGCCGGACACAGAATTTTACTCTGTATCCGGCTCTATTCTATTGCTACAGTATATTTTTGAACCCTGTATTTTAGAAAATGCCAAAGGACTGCACCAAAAGAACAAACAAAAGAATCGGTGCGATATACTTAATCATCGCAATATAAAGACCCTTTCTTCCGAACTTATAGCCTCCAATCGTCACTTCGTCAATAACCGTCTCCGGTTTTGCGACCCATCCGATTAAAATACATGTGCACAGTGCAACTAACGGCATAAAGATATTATTGCTGAGATAATCCATAATATCAAGCACCTGTCCCACCGTTCCGTTAGGAAGCTCAAATTCAAAGTATATCTTATTGTATCCAAGGCATACGATTAGTCCGAAAATAAGAGAATAAACCGTTACGATTGTCGTACTCTTTCTTCTTGAATAATGGAATTTATCCATAATACTGGACACGATTGCCTCCATGACAGACACCGCCGACGTAACCGCCGCAAAAATTACCATCAGGAAAAACAAAATCCCGATAAAACCGCCGGCTTTTCCCATCGCCTGAAATACCTTCGGCAGAGACACGAACATCAGTCCAGGTCCCGCGGACATCCCCTCCAGGCCCATAAACGTAAATACCGCCGGGATAATCATCATACCTGCAAGCAGCGCTACCAGCGTATCAAAAAACTCAATCTGGTTGATGGACTTCATAAGATTCGTATCCTTTTTCGCATAGGAGCCGTAAGCGACCATAATCCCCATCGCCACACTGATGGAGAAGAACAGCTGTCCCATAGCATCCATAAGGATTACGAAGAACTTTTTCACCGTTACGCCGGTAAAGTCAGGAATCAAATAAATCTTAAGCCCCTCAAGTCCTGTCCTTGTCACACCGTCCGCATCCGTATGGCTCAGCGTCAATGAAAAGAATCCGATTCCTATTACAAGAACAAAGAGAATAGGCATCAGCACTTTGCTGTAATTCTCAATTCCTTTGTTTACGCCGTTATATACGACAAAGGCAACTGCCGCAAGAAAAACCACCATCCAGATAATCGGCGCCCACTGGCTTGTAATATACCCCGTAAAATATCCGTCTGCCGCAGTCTTTGTTCCATTTCCCACTACAAATTCCGCAAAATACTTCAATACCCATCCACCGATGGTACAGTAATACGGAAGAATGATAATCGGTACCAGCCATGCAAAAAACCCTATAAAACGCCAGTTCTTATGAATCTTTCCATAAGCCGTGAGCGGCCCCTGCGCCGTCTTTCTCCCGATTGCAATCTCTGTCGTCAGAAGTGCAAAACCAAAAGTCAGCGCCAAAATAATATATAGGCAGATAAATAATCCTCCGCCCCCTTTTGCCGCAAGATATGGGAATCGCCAAATATTTCCCAATCCGACCGCGCTTCCTGCCGCCGCCAGTACGAATCCTACTGAACCCGTAAAATTACTTCTTTTTCCATGTGTCTCCAAAATAACTTACCTCCTGTACTTCCTCTCTGAACTCTCTGAAATGTTTCCTTTCGTATAACGATAATGCGGGAGCCGTTTTCTCCCAAACCGTAATTCCTTCCCTTCCTCCTTCCCGTCAGATAACAATATGCATATGGCCGTACTTTTCGTCCACTCAGAGTATGATTTTTTTATTTCTCCAAGTATCTGCACAGCTCATCATACCTTTTTTCCATAGATTCATACCCGTGCTCATAAAACTGCATCAGGATGTCATACCGCTTTTCCAGCCTTGAAACAGGCGGAATCGTCGGGCGCAGCACAAAAATCTCCCCGCGTTTTTCCAATTCATTTACTTTAAGCACTGCTTGATTATATTCAAAATTACGGCGTATTGCCGCCCTTGCAAGCTTTGGATAGTTTTTATAAGCTTTCCGGTAAAGATTAGCCGTCGTCCTGTTCGTCATCTTCTTTTTATAGCCCGGATTCCTTGTCAATATCAGGACGATCTTCCCATTGCCCGTCAAAAGAGCCCTGCCGATGGGAATCGAATCCGCCAGCCCACCGTCCAGGTACGGTATACCGTCTATATTTACCATAGGCGCAACCAGCGGCATACTGCTCGAAGCCCTGCAGATTCTCATTAGCCTCTCCCTGTCGTGCCGTTCCGTCATATATTGCGCTTTTCCGGTGACACAGTTGGTCACCACCATCTCACACTCCATCTCTGAAGCAAAATAGGTTTCATAGTCGAACGGAAACAGCTCGTTCGGGTATTTGTCAAAAATCAAATCCATATCCAAAAGGCTCTTTTTGCGGATAATCTTTCGGATACCGCTGTAGTAATCATATTCTTTTTCTTTATGAATCATACAATCCCTTGTTCTGCCCGGCTGTCTCGATACATAATCCACTCCGTTGCATGAACCTGCCGATACCCCGATTACATGGGACAGATAAAGCTCCTTCTCCATCAAAAAGTCCAGTGCCCCTGATGTGAACACGCCCCTTGTGGCGCCGCCTTCCAACACTAATGTACCTGTCGTCATAGATCTGCACTCTCCTTACTGTCAAAATATCGAATCATCTCTTGCCATTTGCGTTTAGATTTGTTAAGATAAGCCTTACATGCAAAATATTTTTCAACATAATATTAATATCATACCACAGGAAACTTAAATAGTCCAATCTTTATTATAAGGAGTAAAAAAATGATTAGTACAAGCAACATTACACTGCGCGTAGGCAAGAAGGCACTGTTCGAGGATGTTAACATTAAATTTACGGAGGGAAACTGCTACGGCCTCATAGGAGCGAACGGTGCGGGGAAATCCACATTTTTAAAAATCCTTTCCGGACAGCTTGAGCCGTCCAAAGGCGAAGTTTTCATCACTCCTGGAGAACGCCTTTCTTTCTTGCAGCAGGACCATTTTAAATATGATGAATTTCCCGCCCTTGATGCCGTAATGATGGGCAATGCCCGCCTGTACCAGATTATGCAGGAAAAGGAAGCCATCTATGCAAAAGAAGATTTCACAGACGAAGACGGTATAAAGGCAAGCGAGCTGGAAGCCGAATTTGCTGCCATGAACGGCTGGGAAGCCGAATCGGACGCCGCTTCTCTCTTAAACGGGCTTGGCATCGAAACGGAGCTTCACTATGAACAGATGAAAAACCTGGACGGCCCGAAAAAAGTAAAGGTCCTGCTTGCACAGGCACTTTTCGGCAACCCGGACATCCTGCTCCTCGACGAGCCGACAAACCATTTGGATTTAGATGCCATCGCATGGCTGGAGGAATTTCTGATTAACTTTGACAATACGGTAATCGTCGTATCCCATGACCGTTACTTTCTAAATAAAGTCTGCACTCAGATTGCCGACATAGACTACGGCAAAATTAAATTATACGCAGGAAATTATGACTTCTGGTACGAGTCCAGCCAGCTTCTCATCCGCCAGATGAAAGAAGCCAATAAAAAGAAAGAGGAAAAAATCAAAGAGCTGCAGGAATTTATCTCCCGCTTCAGCGCCAACGCCTCCAAATCCAAGCAGGCGACTTCAAGGAAACGCGCATTGGAAAAAATCCAGCTTGACGAGATTCAGCCGTCCAGCCGGAAATATCCTTACATTGATTTCCGCCCCAGCCGGGAAATCGGAAACGACGTCCTGTCCGTAGAAGGACTGAGCAAGACGATTGACGGCGAAAAAGTGCTTGACAATATCTCTTTCACC
>CAJTUQ010000045.1:5258-19697 GCA_910579335.1 uncultured Dorea sp.
CCTGAACCATGATGACAAGGTGGCATTCGTAGGAAGCAACGAGCTTGCTAAAACTACCCTGTTCGAAATTCTCACAGGCAGGATGGAACCGGACGAAGGAGTCTATAAATGGGGAATAACGACTTCCCAGTCTTATTTCCCGCTGGATTTCGGCAATGAATTTGACAATGATTACACGATTGTAGAATGGCTGACACAGTATTCCGAAGAAAAGGACGTCACTTATGTCCGCGGCTTCCTCGGCCGGATGCTTTTCGGAGGCGATGACGGCGTAAAGAGAGTCCGCATCCTCTCCGGAGGCGAGAAAGTGCGTTGTATGCTCTCGAAGATGATGATTTCCGGCTCGAACATCCTCATTTTGAACGAGCCTACGAACCATTTGGATATGGAGTCTATCACAGCGCTCAACAACGGGATGACAAAATTCCCCGGCGTGCTGCTTTTCAGCTCCAGAGACCATCAAATCGTCCAGACAACAGCCAACAGAATTATGGAAATCGTACCTGGCGGAAAGCTGATTGACAAAATAACCACCTATGACGAATATCTGGAAAATGACGAGATGGCAAGAAAACGCCAGACATATACGATTCAGAAAGAAGAGGAAGACTAAACGAAACATTTGATAAATCAATAATCAATATAAAACCGGCTTCCGGCCGTCTGCCATATCCTTAGACACAGGACTTTTAAATCCCTTCTTTAGATATGCAAAAGCCGGAAGCCGTTCGCATAGAACCGTACCGTTTTCTACTGTCTTATCTGCACCGCGCTTTTAACGCACCGTATACTGCGTCAAATTCTCTCGAATCTTCCGCCCTTTTTACACAGGACATAATCTCATGACGTTTTCCGCTCCCCTCCGTCAGGTACAAGAACTTCTTTTCGTCTCCCTTCAGTCCTACTTCCACCTTTTCCATATCGGGAATATAGTAAATAAACACGTCCGTTCGATAAGTCAGCACGTAATCCTTAGTGACCAGTACGTGCCCCTCCTGTACGGAAAGCGTATCCGTATCGGCAAGCTGATTAAAAAAATCTTCCTTGTCACGCACTCCGTCAAGCTTTCCTTTCAGTTCTTTCTGCGACTTTACATTGGAAGCGGCAAGCGCCGCTCCCAAAACCGCCAATATAATGGCAATTACGATATTATTGAACAGACTGATAAGAGCAAGGCTTAAAAGGCTTGCCCAGACTATCATTCCGGTGCGCACCTTCTTTGCCCGGTCGCTAATAAAATCGTAATATCTCTGCTGTCCCGCCGTTTGAATCTGGTTCATTACCGTACCCTCTCCGGAAATCCCACTTTCTTCTGCACCTTGCGCAAGGTCTTCATAGCAAAATAATTTGCTTTTTCGGCATTATTCTTAATGATGCCGTCAATATAAGCCTTGTCCTTCTCAAGCCTTGCAACCTCGTCCTGAAGCGGCTTTAACACAGACACGACCGCCTCTCCTACCGCCGCTTTAAAATCGCCGTATCCTTTTTGGTCAAATTCCTTTACGACTTCCTCCGGCGACTTCGACGTACATGCGCTGTAAATATCTATTAGATTTTTCACTCCGGGCTGTTCATCCCTATAGAGGATCTGTGCTTCGGAATCAGTTACCGCGCGCTTACATTTCCGCATAATTGTGTCCGTATCATCCATCAGGTAAATACTGGCGTTCGGGTTCTCATCCGACTTGGACATCTTTTTCGACGGATCCTGAAGGCTCATAATCTTTGCCCCTACTTTGCCGATATAAGCTTCCGGCACGGTAAACACGTCTCCGTAAATATGATTAAAACGCTCTGCGATATCTCTCGTAATTTCCAAATGCTGCATCTGGTCCACGCCCACAGGAACCACATCCGCCTGATAGAGCAGGATATCCGCCGCCATAAGGACCGGATAAGTAAACAGGCCCGCGTTGATGTTATCCGCATGTTTTGCTGATTTATCTTTGAACTGGGTCATCCTATTCAACTCGCCCATATAAGTAAAACAGTTTAAAATCCACGAAAGCTCTGCATGGCCCGACACATGCGACTGATAGTAGATGCAGTTTTTCTCCGCATCGATTCCCGCCGCAATGTAGAGTGTAAGCAGCGCTCTGGCTCTCTTTCTCAGTGTTGCCGGATCCTGTCTCACCGTGATGGAATGCAAATCCACCACACTGTAAAAGCATTCATACTCATCGCTTAAAGTCACCCAGTTTTTCAATGCGCCCAGATAGTTTCCAAGAGTCAGGTTTCCCGTAGCCTGCATTCCGCTGAACAATACTTTCCTGCCATTTATCATCTCTTCATCCTCCTCCAAACCTAATCTTACCACTCTTTTACTTCGTCTTTATAATATACATAATTTTCCGATAAAATCACCGGTATGCCGTCCGTCACCTCCACTTCGGTAACCGCACAGTTTTTATGCACGCCCTTGCCCCAATATTCAGATACAGGAGCCTTTTTAATTATATTCAGCATACCGCAGAGAGCCGCCCCGTGCGTCGTGATCAAAATATTTTTGTCCTGCCAGCCATCCTTGTGATAAATCTCTTCTAAAAAATCCAAAAGCCGCTCCCTTACCATATAGAAATCCTCTCCGCCTTCGGGCGCCCGATACCGCTCCGGAGCATGAAAAAAGTCCCTGAATTTCTGCGGGAGATTCCATCCTTCCTCCGAACAGCAGCCGCCCTCCCATACGCCAAACGCCATTTCTATAATCCGCCTGTCCGTAAGGATGGGAACCTCTCTGCCGCCAAGAATCAGCTCCGCCGTCTCTACCGCCCTCCCAAGAGGACTGCTGATACAGACTTCAAAAGGAATATCCGCAAGCCCCTTTCCTGTCTCTATGGCCAAATGCCTGCCAAATGCATTGAGCGGAATATCCACCTGTCCCTGAATCCGCCTCGATTTATTCCAGTCCGTTTCACCATGCCGTACTATGTATAATTTCATCCGTCACGCCTCCTGCCTGATATGCCGCCGCTTAACATACTGTATAGAAACAGCCCGGCCAGCACGCTTTATAAGTATATCACAACTCCCTGTATTTTTCATAGTCAATTCTTGATAAAAATGTTATACTGGTAAAAGGCAAACCAATATAGCAAAAGGAGACTGCACATTATGGAAAAAATAACAAGCTTCACAGTAGACCATCTGCGGCTGAATCCAGGCGTCTATGTATCCCGGATTGATTATGCGGCAGGAAATCCGGTTACAACCTTTGATCTGCGCATGACAAAGCCTAACTGCGAGCCAGTCATGAATACGGCGGAAATTCACACGATTGAGCACCTGGCTGCGACTTTCCTGCGCAACCATAAAGATTACGCAGACAAAACCATTTATTTCGGGCCTATGGGCTGCCGCACCGGATTTTACCTGATCTTGTCCGGAGAATACAAATCCAAGGACATCGTTCCCCTTATGACGGAACTGTATCAGTTTATGGCCGGCTTCGAAGGAGAAATACCGGGCGCCGCCGCAAAAGACTGCGGAAACTATCTGGATATGAATCTTCCGATGGCAAAATATCTTTCCAAAAAATATTTGAACGAGGTGCTGCTTTCTATTACCGATGAACAGCTGAATTATCCCGAATAGCATTCGGACGGCAAGTTTAGGGCCCTTATGCGTTTACCAGGCAGAGCGTTCAAAAGGCTGCCGGGAGTTAATATTTTTATCCCAGCAGCCTTTTTAGCTGTCTGCCTGTCTCTTTTCCATTTCTTTACCGCTTAAGCACTCAAAGCCCCTATATTTTCAAGAGCTTCGCCTTCAGCTGCTGCTCCATCCGGTACATTTCCTGCTCGGCCTCTGCGCGCTTCTGCCTGCCCTCCTGCTGTATTCTCATAACCTCATCCAAAGTCGCAATCAGCGTCTCGTTCGTATTTTTAAGAGTTTCTATCTCCACAACACCCCGCTCTGATTCTTTTGCGGATTCGACTGCGGCCATCTGAAGCTTTCTAGCATTTTTCTTGAGCAGTTCATTGGTCATGTCTGTCACTTCCCGCTGGACTTTTGCAGCCCTTGCCGAATGCTCCACTCCAAGAGCAAGCACCATCTGGCTTTTCCAGAGCGGAATCGTATTGACAAGCGTCGACTGAATCTTCTCCGCCATCAGCGTATCGTTGCTCTGTACCATCCGTATCTGAGGCGCAGTCTGCAAAGAAATTGTTCTCGTAAGCTCCAAATCATGGATTTTCTTTTCAAACCGGCCGCACATGGAATCCAGATCCTTCGCCGCCTGAGCATCCTCAGCAAGTCCCGTCCTTTCTGCTTTTAAAAGAAGCTCCGGAAGCTTTGCGCCCCGAACGTTTGCAAGTTTCTTTTTTCCCGCCAGAATATACATAGACAGCTCTTTAAAATAAGTCAGGTTCAACTCATACATCTTATCGAGAAGCGCTATGTCTTTCAGCAGCTGGATTTGATGATTCTCAAGCACCCTGCATATCTGGTTGATATTCGTCTCCGCTTTTGCATATTTCGCTTTCATCGCCTGCACTTTGTTGGACGTCTTCTTAAAAATTCCAAGAAACCCTTTCTCTTCCTCCTCGTCAAAGTCCCTAAGTTCTCTCACCACGCCGGAAAGAAGCTCTCCCACTTCTCCGAGTTCCTTTGTCTTTACATTTTCCAGTGCCGATTCCGAAAAATCAGCCATCTTTTTCTGCGTTCCCGCACCGTACTGCAGGATCATTGATGAATTTGAAAGATCGATCTGTTCTGCAAATGCCTCCACCTGTCTTTTTTCTTCTTCGGACAATAGGCTGTCGTCCCATGTCTCCTGCGGTTTTTCCAAATCCGCAGGCACCGGCCTTTCTTCCTGGAATGGTTCCAGCGTAAGCGCAGGCGTCATATCAAATTCCTTAAATTCATTCATCTTGCATGTCCTCCTTTATCTTTTCCATTCATCCTCCGCCAGACCTTCCTGCGCCAGCATCGTGCGCAGAACGGATATATCCGAGGACACATCCCACGCAGTCTCTTGGAACATATCATCCAAAAGCTTTTCAAAGGCCATGTTCAGTGTGTCCAGCGTTCCTTCTATCTCTTTTTTGGAGGACAGGATATTCTCCCCCTGCACAGGCTGTGCGTCCAGTTCCTGATAGGCGGCTAAAAGCTTTACCGTCGTCGGAAGATAGTAATCCATCAACCGTCTGATGTCCCCCGCCGATTCCGGATTCTGCTCTACCCGGTCGAAAATTCTGTCAACCAATAGCTCCATACGCGATATTTTCGCAGATATCTCCCGCCCAGCAATCGCATCATTGCATGCATGTATCCTGCGGATATAATCATCACCCTCCTCGATAATTTTCCGAATATCTGGCGCAAGCCTCGCATTGTCCTCTTCTCTTTTCCTCTTATCTTCTTTCTCCCTCTTCTGCTGCAGTTTTTTTCTCTCACTTTCCTCCCGCTCGTTTTTTATTCTCTCATCCTCCAGCCCGCAGTACTGGGCATACATTGAGTCCGTAACAATTAAGCAGGTCTGGTTTCCGACCATGTATCCTTCTAAAAACCAGTTTCTTCTTATCATATATCTTAAATCCCGGATTACGGATACCGTCTTTCTGCCTGCTCCTTCCGACAATTCCTTTATATTGCAGTATTCTCTCGCACCGATAATGCGCACATATGTCTGGAAACGCTCTGCCCTTTTAAGCTTTCTAAGGCCCCTGAATGCCAAAATGCCTCCCGCGATACTTGGGATTCCAAAGACTCCCAGCGATACCATGAGCTGGGCAAATCTGTTTCCCGTCCCCAACATCTCTATTCCTAATAGAAGCCCTGCCACGTCGACGACCAGCAAAAGAAGGAATAAGAGCCCTGCGCCGCCCCCTATCGTCAAGAAAATATAGCTCCACGCCTTAACCGAAGTCATGCGGCGGTATACATTCGGAGGCTTCGGCTGCTCCTTCTGCATTTTCTGCCCTGCCGGTCTGTCCGTGCTTTTCATACCTTTGGAAATACTGTCTATCGCATGGTTCACCGTATCTGCGACAGTCTGGCTCAGCTTTTCAAAATCACGGGCATCAATTGCGTCCTGTACGGTATCTCTGATTGAATCCCCGAATCTTTCCCAATCCCGATTATCCATTCTGTATTCTATCCCTTCATCTGTCTCTTTGTAATCCTAAATCTTTTTTATTGTATCACATTCTATCCCCGAATGCACATATCTCCTGTCTTTTTTCCGAAAGAATACGTAAACGCATGAATCAAAAAAAGCAAACTGCCGTCCGGCAGTCTGCTTGTGCATATCTTTGTCTTCTTTATTATAAAACTATGCAAGCTTGGTCTTTGCAAGCTCTGCAACAGATGTAAACCCTTCTGCATCGTTTACAGCCATCTCAGCCAACATCTTCCTGTTGATGTCGACATTTGCCAGCTTAAGGCCATGCATCAGCCTGCTGTATGATAATCCATTCATTCTTGCCGCAGCGTTGATACGTGCAATCCAAAGCTGACGCATCTGGCGCTTCCTCTGCTTTCTGCCCGCATATGCTGACGTGAGAGCCCTCATGACAGACTGCTTTGCAACTCTATACTGCTTTGAACGCGCTCCTCTGTATCCCTTCGCTAACTTTAATGTTCTATTATGTCTCTTTTTAGCGTTTAATCCGCCTTTAATTCTTGCCATCTCTTATTATCCTCCTTCAAATCCTTACCATTCTAAAAGCTAATGCCTACAGATACGGCAATACTTTCTTCATATTCTTTACGTTTGTTGCATCCGTAACGATTGGTTTCCTGAGATTTCTTTTTCTCTTTGTAGACTTCTTTGTTAAGATATGGCTCTTATAAGCTTTATTTCTGACCAACTTTCCTGTACCTGTCTTTTTGAAGCGCTTTGCAGCCGCTCTATTTGTTTTGATTTTTGGCATATTAATTTCCTCCTTAATTTGTATATATTTTTAACGTTTTTCAGTTAAAACCATACTCATATTCCTGCCTTCCAGCTTCGGCTGCTTTTCAACCGACGCTACATCCGCAAGCTGCTGCGCAAAATCATCCAATATATGCTTGCTCTGCTGCACATGCGCCATTTCGCGGCCTCTGAAACGCAGGGTAACTTTTACTTTATTGCCTTTGCTGATAAATTTTTTAGCATTGTTCACTTTTGTATTTAAGTCATTCGTATCGATATTCGGTGAAAGACGCACTTCCTTAATCTCAACGGTCTTCTGCTTTTTCTTCGCCTCTTTTTCTTTTCTCGCAAGCTCGTAACGGTACTTTCCGTAATCAATAATCTTGCATACCGGCGGCTGAGCCTTAGGAGCGACCTTTACCAAATCCAGCTCCGCTTCCTGAGCCAGCTTCATAGCTTCCTTTGAAGACATAATTCCGAGCTGTTCGCCGTTCTCGCCAATCAAACGTACTTCTTTGTCTCTAATCTGCCCGTTAATCATTAAATCGCTAATTGTAGTGCACCTCCATCAAATAAAATAAGTGAATAGTCCGCAACTATCCACTTACATATCTGCATAAAAACCCCGTCATACGGAATCCGCCATACACAATATCAAACCAATAGTCACCCGATTGTGCTATGGTGAGAGTGGATACTCTGCTTTGTTTTTCTTCACACAAAACATACTATAACACAGGAACAGCAAAAAGTCAACACTTTATTTGACAATCCAGCATTCCAATTGTTCCGCCCCCGCATATTTTTCAAGGTATTCTTTTCCATAACACAAAGCCTCCTCCAGGCTTCCGTTATCAGAAAAACAATAAATAAGCGTAAGCACCTCTTTTGTTTCTTCTGTAATCATCGCTCTTCTGGAATCGCTGGTAGAGCTTCCCACTGCGCCCTCGCCATCGGCAAGCACCGGCAGAGCTTTGACGCTAACCATGTCCTTTCCGATTCCCTGATACGCTTCTTCCTCCCGCCCCACGCGGAATACAAGCTCGTCCCCGATTTTTTCCGCATCATAGGAACCTGCGGAAAATCCCGATTGTATGGAAATCAGATTGTTGGTGTCCACAACGGTATTCACTTCATAGATTCCCTTCCCCTGACCGATACGGCGAACCAGCGCCTCCGAGGACACCCGGTAGCGGCTGGGATCTTTGCCAAAGGCCTTGTATGCCATTCGCGATTCCTTAATATTCGGTATCTCGCTAATACCGTAATTAAAAATATCGTCCTTCACCTTTTTAAAGATATCTTTTTTAAGATACCGCCACATGTCTTCATTTTTCTTTTTCACCTTTACTTTATACTGAAAGCACCCGACTGCAGCTGCCGGCCAGCGCTTTTTCATCTCCTCGTCGATTCTAATCTTCTTTTTCATGGCAATTCTCCCTTTCGCCAAATTTTCTTCCACAGTATACCATATTTTTTTCTCAAACAAAACTTGTTTTTCTGCAAAATCCCATGTAATATATAAAAAACATACCCTTTGTCCGCAAAAGGGTAATCAAAGGAGGGAGCATATGGACTTAAAAAAATGGCATGTATTTCTTGCCGTGGCAAAATTTGAGAACTTTACCAGGGCAGGCGAGGAGCTTGGCTACACGCAATCCGGCATTACACAGATGATGAAAAATCTCGAACGTGAAGTCGGCTTTCCTCTTTTCAACAAAACAAACCACGGAATTTCCCTCTCCGACGAAGGGATCTCTCTTCTCCCCTCAATACGCAATCTGATTGCTTCCAGCGAATCTTTAAAACAGGAGATTTCATTCCTGAAGGGTGCGGAACGAGGGACACTAAAAATCGGCACGTACACAAGCTGCTCCATACATTGGATTCCGAAAATCATCCGGGAATTTCAAAAAAACAACCCCGGAATCCTTTTTGACATTATTGAAGGGCACGAAAATGAAATTGCGGACTGGGTTTTAAATTATAAAGTGGACATCGGTTTCTGCAGCTACCAGAAAAACCAGACTGCCGACTTCATACCCGTACACAACGATGAAATGCTGGCGATACTTCCCAAAGGCCATCCCTATGCCGAATACGAACAAGTCCCGTTAGAATGGTTCCAGAACGCCCCGTTCATCATTTGCGAATATACATACAACACCGATATCCACCAGATATTAAAAAAACACGACATTCATCCGGACATTAAATATACCATGAATAACGATTTTTCCATTTTATCTATGGTAGAACATAATCTGGGCATCAGCATCCTGCCTGAACTAGTAATCCGGGGCCGTACCGGGAACTTTGAAGTCCGACCTATAACGCCAAGCGTTTACCGCAGGCTCGGCATGGCGGTGCACCCTTCCCACGACTGGTCGCCTGCGATGAAAATCTTTATCCGGTACGCCAAAGAATACCTTCTCGCCTAGAATCATTCCCACGGCGAAAGCATTACATCTTTTTGAAAATCTTTTTTACCGTAACCAAAAACAGGACCGAAGTCGTCAGCACCGACAGCACGTCTGCGATAGGCTCCGCCCTATAGATTCCCATAACGCCCATAAATCTAGGCAGGATAATGGCAAGCGGAATCAGCAGGATAACTTTTCGAAGCAGCGCAATAAACATGGATACTTTCGCCTGTCCCAACGCAATAAATGTTGACTGACAGGCCGATTGTATTCCAAATATAGTCATACCGGCGAAATACGTCGGCATCACCTGAACCGTAAGTTCCACTAAAGCTTCATTACTTGTAAAGATCCCTGCATACACGCCCGGACACACCACGGCCAGCCCGCAGAATACAAACATTCCCGCAAACGTAATCGCAAGCATTTTAAGGAATGCGCTCTTTACTCTTCTTTTATTCCCCGCGCCATAATTATAGCTGATAATGGGCTGCACTCCTTGGGTAATCCCCTGCAGCGGTATCGTTATAAGCTGCATGACGCTCGTCATAATCGCCATCGTTCCCACATACAAATCACCGCCGTACTTCTGAAGGCCGGAATTGAGTGTAATACTTACCAGGCTCTCTGTACTCTGCATAATAAACGGTGAAACGCCAAGCGCCGCAATTAATTTTACCGTCTTCGCCTCCGGCTTCATCAAGCTGGGCTTCAGTTTCACCACGCTCTTTTTAGAAGTAAGAAAACGGACAACCCAGGCAGCGCTTACTGCTTGCGACAGCACCGTAGCAAACGCCGCCCCCTGTACGCCCATGCCGAGCAGAAAAATAAATACCGGGTCAAGGCATATGTTAATAACAGCTCCGATAAGTACAGAAAACATTGCCGTCTTAGATGCGCCCTGCCCGCTTATAAAAGTATTCAAACCCAATGCCGTCTGTACAAAAATGGTTCCGATAAGATAAATTCCTATGTAGCTCTTTGCATATCCAATCGTCGCCTCGCTTGCTCCAAAAGCATACAAAACCGGCGTCTTGAACAAAGAGAAAATAACCGTCAGCA
Organism: uncultured Dorea sp.; assembly: GCA_910579335.1. Classification (GTDB taxonomy): domain Bacteria; phylum Bacillota; class Clostridia; order Lachnospirales; family Lachnospiraceae; genus MD308. Next base: position 15,597 of record CAJTUQ010000045.1, read on the forward strand.
GCACGGAGAACAGGACAATCAGCCCGGCGGAATTTCCCATGATCTTCTCCGCCTTTTCGTAATCCCTCTTCCCCAGCTCGATAGACGCCAGCGGAGCTCCTCCCATTCCCGCAAACGCACTGAATGCAGACACCAGCATAATAATCGGGAATGTCACTCCTACGCCCGTGAGCGCTACATCTCCCTGGCCCGGTATATGTCCGATATAAATCCTGTCAACAATATTATACAGCACATTAATCAGCTGAGCCGCCACCGCCGGAAGCGCCATAGATAGCATCAGCCTTCCAAGCGGGGCGCTGCCCAGCCGTTCATCCTGTTTTCCTTTTTCCTCCACAGCCGTATCCTGCATAGATTACAATCCTTCTTTCTCTCTAACATACCGTCCTTTTCCTTAGCCGTCTCCCGGCTTTTCCATAGAAAAGACGTATGGTACAGTATAACACATTTACTTTAGAATCGTAACCCTGCCGCAGATTCTTTCATAATATTTTCATATTTCTAATTAAGCTTTATGTTCAGATAGCTTCTGCCCGAAAGCGTCTTGTTAAAGCAAATGCTGCATATAATTATCACGCACCCTGCCGCAAAACCAATCCAGTTAAAGCAGGCCGTTAATATAAGCAGTTCCAGCCGCATAAATTTAAGCGCATATCCAAGCTCAAAGTTCGGCTGCGTATAATTTGCCACCGCCACAAACGCCATATACAGCATCACTTCCGCATTAAACCACCCTGACTTCACTGAAAATTCCCCCATTACCAAGCCGGCGATAACGCTCAGCGGCGTACTCAGCATGCTTGGCGTATTAAGCGCCGCAAGCCGCAGGCCGTCAATCGCAATTTCCAAAATCAGCAATTGAAAAATCAGGGGAATGTTGACCGTATCCTTCACGGCCACAAACGCAAAGATTTTGGGCAGCCAATTCAGATTCTGCATAAAGAGCAGGAATACCGGCGTTAAAAATACCGTCATAACCGTAATCAGGCTGCGCGCAACCTTCAGGTATACATTTGTAAGCGTAGGGAAATAATAATCATTCGCCTCCTCAATCATATCAAAAATCGATGTCGGCAAAATCATGGCAGAGGGAGAATTGTCCACAAGAATCACGACCTTCCCCTCTAAAAGACAGGCCGCCGCCGTATCCGGCCGTTCGGTAAACTTAAATTTAGGAAACGGATTATACCATTTCCGTTTAAACAGACATTCCGCAAGGCTCTGCTGATTCATGCGCAGCGCATCGGTACTGATATTGGCAATGCGCTCCCTCACCGTATCAAGAAGCTCTGCATCTACCCGATCTTTCATAAAGCATATCGCCACATCCGTCCGGGAGCTGTCTCCCACCTCTGTCATTTCCATAATCAAGTGCGGATCACGGATTCTTCTCCTCATCAGCGCCGTATTAAACACAATCGTCTCCACGAACCCGTCTCTGGAACCCCGAAGAGATTTGTCTTTATCCGGCTCCTCAACACTTCTTGCCGGGTATGTGCGGCAGTCAATAGCAATACACCCCTCATATCCCTCTATAAAAAAACAGGTAATACCGGAAAGGATATTTTTCAATACAAGGTCAAAATCCCCGACGACATCCACCTCTACATAAGGAATACACATTCTGGAAAACGCTGTCGCATCTACCGGCATATCTTCCTCCGTGACTTTTATAATGGAATCCAGAATTTTAAGCATCGTCTCATCCTTCGTAAAGCCATCTATAAAGTAAAAGGATGCTGCGCGTCCTCCGATATAAATGTCCCTTTGGATAATATCAAAACTGTCCTTCACCGGAAGAATTTTATTCAGATGCGCCGTGTTTTCTTCCCTTGAGGCTGTTACTTTCTTCATATCCGGCATATATACCCCTCCACTCGTTTTTTAGTTAGGGTACCCCAATCATTTCTAAAATATGTATGTCCAAAAATTCTCCACATAAAAAAAGGACCTTTCGGTCCTTTTTTCAGCATATTCTGCAATCACCATTCCACTTGGATTATTCTATAATTTATCCGTTACTCCTTAATAACCGGAACAGGCGTATCGTCTTTCGCATCCAGGTTATTGATATACTTCTTCGTATCCGCCACCATCTGGTTAGAAAGCAGGAGCACCGCAATCAAGTTCGGTATCGCCATCAGAGCATTCAAAGTATCCGCAATAAGCCAAACAAGGTCAAGCGCTACGATAGGTGCGATGACTGCAACCGCAATATAAAGAATACGGTAAGGTACAAGCCCCATCTTGCCGGCAAAATATTCTACACAACGCTCGCCGTAGTATGCCCATCCAAGAATTGTTGAGTATGCAAAAGAAATAATGCCCAACGTAAGGATTGCAGGCCCGATTACAGGAATCTGGCCGAATGCCAGAGAAGTAAGCACGCCGCCGTTGTCTATCTGGTCCGCATTGATGCTTGGGTTTTTCATAATTGTTGAAACAAGCACAAGACCCGTCATCGCACATACAACTACCGTATCCCAGAAAGTTCCGGTAGAGGAAACCAGTGCCTGACGCACCGGATTTCTTGTCTGAGCCGCTGCCGCCGCGATTGGCGCAGAACCAAGACCTGATTCATTTGAAAACAATCCTCTTGCAACTCCGTAACGGATCGCCATCATAATTCCGGTTCCAACAAGGCCGCCGGCTGCTGCTCCCGGAGCAAACGCCAGCTTGCAGATGGTCGTAATTGCCGGAATAATAAAGTCATGATTCATTCCAAGGATAATAATACATCCAAGCACATAGAAAACCGCCATAATCGGAACCAGCTTCTCGCATACGCTTGCGATAGATTTAATTCCGCCGAAAATAACAATTGCCGTGAGAATTGCAACGATAACGCCTACGCTCCAAAGCGGAATGCCGAAGTTTTCATTACATACCGTGGCAATCGCATTTACCTGTGTCGCACATCCGATACCGAAGGATGCGAATCCTGCAAGTACCGCAAACGCCATGCCGAGCCACTTCATATTAAGGCCGCGCTCTAACGCATACATCGCACCGCCCTGCATACGGCCGTCTTCCGTCTTTACCCTGTATTTTACGGCTATGTAGGATTCCGCATACTTCGTAGCGATTCCGAATACACCGGTAAGCCAGCACCAGAGAACCGCTCCCGGCCCGCCGATGGCAATCGCCGTACCTACACCGATGATATTTCCTGTTCCGATCAATCGTCGCCGCCAGCGCTGTCGTAAGGGCGCCAAAGTTTGATACCTCGCCCTCAGCATCCGGATCTTTTGTAACCGACAGTTTAATACCTCTGGCTATCGTGTGCCTCTGGATAAAACCTGTTCTGAGCGTCAAAAATACATGTGTTCCTAATAACAGTATAATCATGGGCCAGCCCCATACAACACCATTAATCGCCGTAACAATTGAGTCAATAGTCTTTAACATTTTGTTCCCCCTTCTCCTGTTTTTTGGTCTGTTCTGTACATGCACTATCTACTTTCATCTCTTTTATTGTATCTTAAATTTTTATAAACTTCAATCATTGTTATCGAATTGACACACTATTCGTCATAATGACTATCGTGTAAAGATTTTTCATGCATTTGATTATTGTTAATCCTATAACTATCCCCGTTTCTAAAGCAAAAACTTCAGCAATTTTTTATTATTACTCTTTTTGATATTTTTTAGAATTAGCAATAATATACAATGTGCACAAAAGTTTTTTATCTCTTATTGTCATACTGTTAAAATCGGTTTCTAAATATTCGACTGAATTTTCTGAAAATTGATAGTTGTATCCGGTATATTTAATGTGCAAAATATTCAGTATAGTTTCTTTTGCTCCTATACTGCCTTGCAAAGGCACGCGAGGGATACCGTCTGCCAAGATTATTTGTTTTCTCTCTTTACTCTGCAGGGATTTCCATAGGCTATGGTATTATCCGGAATATCTTTTGTAACAACACTCCCCGCTCCAATTACAACATTATTTCCAATTGTAACACCCGGCATAATGATAGCGCCCCCGCCAATCCAAACATTATCGCCGATGATTACCGGTGCTGTTTGCGTTTTACAAAACACAAATGAACACTCATCTTTCATAGCTCCAAAACGGTCAACAGCATTTACCGG
>CAJTUQ010000045.1:19724-20575 GCA_910579335.1 uncultured Dorea sp.
CGTTTGGAGCAATTAAAGCATTATCTCCGATACGGATAATATTATCATCTAAAAACGTACAATTCATATTTACTTCACAATTATCGCCAAAATAAATATTATTGCCGTAATCAACATAAAACGGTGCTGTTATCCAAAGGTTTTTCCCTCTCCCGCCTAGCAGTTCACTTAAAATCCTTTCTTTTTCCTGTGCATCAGCAGAGTCCGTCTGATTATAATCCCTCACCAAATCTTTCGCTCTGTGCCACTGAGTTAACAGCTCAAAATCTCCGCAATTTTTCATCTGGCTCTTTTCAATAAATCGAGGACCGAATACTTAATTCCGCATTTAAGTATAGCATACCTCTTTAACCTCCGGCAGTATTTACTCAAAAGTCCAGGCATATAAAATTTACAGGAAACATTTTACATTCAAAAAACAGCCAGCCAACATATGGCCAGCTGTCATTATAAAACATATTCTTTCTATACACCCTTATTCAATTTTATGAATCAAATGCCTTTATCGTAAAACTTTCATAGTCAGCCGCTCAATCATTGTATTATTACCGAGTCCCAATAGGATTGCTTTATTCATTATTCATCACTGCAACTAATCAATTTCTTCTTGAGTTAAAACTTTCCAATTGCCATCCCTATTATCCAGTTCAAATGAATTATATTCAATTCTTATAGAATGCAATATTTTATCAATTTCCGTAGTTGTTACTCTGTCTTCGCTAATATTATAAAATTTATTCAAGTAAGCAGCTTGTTTTTCATTAAATACATCCTTAGATATCTTTGCCCCTTCTAAAAATACATTTTTTATAGTTGCATTTTCAAACTTTACTTCGGATAAATTTGTATCC
>CAJTUQ010000046.1 GCA_910579335.1 uncultured Dorea sp.
AGTGTCCGCAGGAAGGAGATGGCTGCGGAGACGGCGCCGTTGCTTAAGGCGGTGAAAAAGGAGGAGGCGAAGATATTAAAGCCGCATATTAAAAAGGAAAGACCGTACAGCCGGAATCCGCGTCGGGTCATGTCAAATAAGCTTTTGTCATACCCCACGAAAATGTCTGCGAGGGGTGAAGCCAGAAGCTGTGCCGCCAGAGAAAGGAGCAGTCCCCAGACGGTGACAAGAAAGAGGCTTTTTTTCAACAGGCTTTTAAGTTCTTTGTGATTTCCGGCGCCGTAATGATATCCGGTAATGGGTGCGCTGCCGATAGAGTAACCCAAAAATATGGAGATAAATATGAAATTGACATACATAATTGTTCCATATGCGGCAACACCGTCCTCTCCGGCAAACCTTATAAGCTGGAAGTTGTAAAGGGCATTCACTACGGACATGGAGAGATTGGTCATCAGCTCGGAGGAGCCGTTCGCGCATGTTTTTAGGAGTATCCCTTTGTTAAAATTGGTTCTTCCAAGCTGAAGAAGGCTTTTGTTTCTGCGCAGGAAATAAAAAACAGGCAGCAGGCCGCCCATATATTCGCTGGCTGCCGTGGCCACGGCTGCGCCTGCCAGCCCCCATTTAAAAACAACGATAAAGAGGAAATCCAGAACCATATTGGCAAGACCGGCCGCAATGGTAACATAGAGCCCCAGTTTTGGCTTTTCGGCCGTCACGAAAAAACTCTGGAAAACATTTTGCAGCATAAAGGGCGTCAGTGAAAGAAACAGAATCCTTCCGTATAAGACGCAGTTATCTGCAAGGCTTCCGGAAGCGCCGAGGAGAGCGGTAACCGGGCGGATGAAGAGGCAGCCGAAGACGGCAATGATAATCCCTACGATGATTGTCACATAGACCAGCATAGAAAAGTATTCGTTCGCAAGCTCCCTTTTTCCCTCGCCCAATGTCTTTGCGATGATAGCGCTGCCGCCGGTACCTATCATAAAGCCCAGTGCGCTGAGCCCCATGAGGAAGGGCATGATAAGGTTGATGGCTGCAAAGGCCGTTTTCCCCACAAAGTTTGATACGAACAGTCCGTCTACGACACCGTAGATGGAGGTAAAAATCATCATAATGACGGACGGCAGCACGAACCGGATTAATTTTTTATAAGTAAAGTGGTCTGATAACTTGATTTTCATTAAGAAAGCTCCCTTGTATTTCTTTCAAGCAGTTCGATATATTTCCGGCTGAGCCTTAAAAGCTCTCTGGATTCTTCTTCCGTCATGGAATCAAAAACCTTGTTCTCGATTTCGATAACGGGGAAGATACGTTCTTTTACAAGTTCTTTTCCGGTGTCTGTCAGAAAAATATGCATCTGCCGCCCTCTTCCTGGCTTCAAGTTGATGTGACCGTTTTTCTCCAGCTTGCGGATGGAGGAGTTGATAGTCTGTTTGCTTGTACAGGACAGGCTGCAGATATCCCTCTGCAGACATCCGTCTCCCAGCTCGCAGACAGCGTATAGGATATCGAAAGTGCTGTCCGACATCTGAAGCTTCAATGCGATGTCATGGTAGATATTATTCATTTCTTTATAAATACGGTTGTATTCTTTTAAGGCGTTTTTTATAGGAAAATTCATAAGCAGGCTCCTTTTTGAACTTTGTTAAGATTTTTATCTGCTTCTGTGGTTAAAGTATGATTTCGTACTTGAAAGTGTAGTCCGAAATCATACTTAAGTCAAGACTTTTTTGATATTCCATTTTTACGGCACCTGTGTTATAATTCACCTAAGTATGTGAAGTACTACGACAACAGAAGTAAGGAGCGGGAATGCTTATGAAAAGGGTACTATTAAAGCTTAGCGGCGAAGCGCTTGCGGGGGAGAAGAAGACCGGCTTTGATGAGGCGACTTGCCTTGGGGTTGCAAAACAGGTAAAGAAGCTTACCGAAGACGGAGTACAGGTAGCTATTGTGACCGGCGGAGGCAATTTTTGGAGAGGGAGAACCAGTGAGACGATCGACCGGGTAAAGGCGGATCAGATTGGAATGCTGGCAACGGTAATGAATTGTATTTATGTGTCGGATATTTTCCGGTATGCGGGAATGGAGACAGAAGTGTTTACGCCTTTTGTATGTGGCGCATTTACCTCGCTGTTTTCTAAAGATGCAGCTGTTAAGGCCCTGGAGGATGGAAAAGTAATCTTTTTTGCAGGCGGGACAGGACATCCGTATTTTTCCACGGATACCGGCGCAGTACTGCATGCCATTGAAATCGAGGCCGATGCCATGCTTCTGGCTAAGGCTATCGACGGAATCTATGACAGCGATCCCAAGGTGAATCCTGAAGCAAAAAAATATGACAGGATATCAATACAGGAAATTATTGACAAAAAGCTGATGGCAATAGATTTGACGGCTTCAATCATGTGCCTTGAGAATCGGATGCCTATGCTGGTATTCGGACTGAATGAAGAAAACAGTATCGTAAATACTATGTCAGGGAGATTTACAGGAACGAAAGTGACCGTATCATAAGGAGGAAAGAAAGATGAATGAGAGACTGAAAGTATACGAGGAAAAGATGACAAAGACGATGGCGAATCTTGACGGAGAGCTTGGCTCGATTCGTGCGGGACGTGCGAACCCGAATGTGCTGAATAGGATTATGGTGGACTATTACGGGACGCCGACGCCGATTCAGCAGGTTGCCAACGTATCAGTGCCGGAAGCGCGTATGATTCAGATTCAGCCGTGGGATAAGAGCATGATTAAGGCGATAACAAAGGCAATCCAGACCTCTGATTTGGGAATCAACCCGAACAACGACGGCTCGGTAATCCGTCTCGTATTCCCGGAGCTTACGGAGGAACGCAGAAAAGAGCTTGTAAAGGATGTTAAGAAAAAGGGGGAGGCAGCGAAGGTTGCCGTCCGCAATATCCGCCGCGACGGGAATGATTCTTTAAAGAAGCTTAAGGGTACGGATGTGTCAGAGGACGAGATTAAGGATATGGAAGACGAGCTTCAGAAAATGACGGACAAATATGTGAAAGATATTGATAAGGCGGTAGAGGTAAAGTCCAAAGAGGTTATGACAGTATAGTACAGGTTTATATACGGATGTTACGTGCAATGAGGCACGGCAGGGACAGACACTTAAGGGTAAGGGTCTGTCCTTCTTGCAGAAAGTCCGGCAGTATCAAAACGGTGTCCGCCGGCAGAGAAGAAGGAGATTGGATATGAATATTCCGCAGCATGTTGCGATTATATTAGATGGAAACGGGCGATGGGCCAAATCAAAAGGAATGCCTCGTAATTACGGCCATGCGCAGGGGAGCAAGAATGTGGAAAAAATCTGTGAGGAAGCATGGCGCATGGGTATCAAGTATTTGACGGTCTATGCATTTTCAACAGAAAACTGGAATCGTCCGCAGGATGAAGTGGAAGCGCTTATGAAGCTTTTGCGTAATTACATGAAGACCTGCCTGAAGACGGCAAAGAAGAATGACATGAAGATACGGGTCATCGGAGATTTGAGAAGGCTTGATGAGGATATACGTACCCGGATTGCTGAACTTGAGGAAGCGACGAAGGACAATGGAGGATTAAATTTTCAGATTGCCATCAATTACGGAAGCAGGGACGAAATCGTGCGTGCTGTCAGAAGACTGGCAGAGGACTGTGCAGCGGGCAGGATAAAGACGGAAAGGATTGACGCGCAGCTGTTTGAGAAATATCTCGATACGGAAGGTATCCCTGACCCTGACCTTATGATACGTACAAGCGGGGAGCTGCGCCTGTCAAATTTCCTGCTCTGGCAGCTTGCCTATACGGAGTTTTATTTTACGGACGTACTGTGGCCGGATTTCTCAAAGGAGGAGCTTATGAAGGCGGTCGAGTATTATAATGCCAGAGACAGGCGCTACGGCGGCGTGAAGGAGGGAAAAGAGGATGTTTAAGACAAGACTTTTGAGCGGAATCGTCCTTGTCATCGTGCTGGTTGCAACAGTGGGACTGGGCGGAAACGTATTGTTTGCGGTTCTGGGAATTATCAGTTTAATTGGCATGTCTGAATTATATAAAGTAGTCGGCGTGCATAATAAAGTATTAGGGCTGGCAGGTTATCTTGCGGCGGCGGTTTATTATGCGCTTCTTTTTACAAGGCGCATGGAATATGTTATGATGCTTTCAATACTGTTTTTAGTTGCTGTGATGGCAGTCTATGTGTTTTCCTTTCCGAAGTTTCAGGCGGAGCAAGTGATGACCGTTTTTTTTGGACTGTATTATGTGGCGGTGATGTTGTCCTATGTTTATCAGACAAGACTGCTCTCTGATGGGGGGACGGTTGTGTGGCTCATTTTTTTAAGCTCATGGGGGTGCGATACGTGCGCCTATTGCGTGGGCGTGCTGATTGGAAAGCATAAGATGGCTCCGAAGCTCAGCCCGAAAAAATCAGTGGAGGGCGGAATCGGAGGTGTATTGGGAGCTGCGCTTCTTGGCATCCTGTTTGCTCTTTTGATGAGCCGATGGCAAGGCGTGGCTGCACATCCGTCGCAGTACGCCGTTATCTGCGGCGTTGGCGGTATGATTTCACAGGTGGGTGATTTGGCGGCGTCGGCGGTTAAGCGTAACCATGATATCAAGGATTACGGTAAGCTGATTCCGGGACACGGAGGAATCCTTGACCGGTTTGACAGTGTGATTTTTACAGCGCCCGTTATCTATTATCTGGCGCTGCTGCTGGCAGGAAATATCTAAACAGGAGAGATGAATTTATGAAAAAAATAGCCATTTTAGGTTCCACAGGTTCTATAGGCACGCAGACATTGGAAGTTGTGCGTGAGAATGGGGATATTCAGGTTCTTGGAATCGCTGCGGGGGGCAATATTGCTCTTTTGGAAAAGCAGATTCGGGAGTTTGGCCCGAAGAAGGCTGCGGTATGGTCGGAGGAAAAAGCCAAAGAGCTGCGTATCAGGACGGCTGATACGGATACAAAAATCGTGTCCGGCATGGAAGGGCTTATCGAGATTGCGGCAATGGAAGATACACAGATACTTGTGACGGCAATCGTAGGCATGATAGGGATACGTCCGACGATAGAAGCTATAAAAGCGGGAAAGGATATTGCACTTGCTAACAAAGAGACACTGGTGACGGCGGGGCATCTGATTATGCCGCTGGCTAAGACGACGGGAGTCTCTATTCTTCCGGTGGACAGTGAGCATAGTGCGATTTTTCAGTCGCTTCAGGGAAATGAAAGAAGTTCCGTCAAGAAGATTCTTCTGACGGCATCCGGCGGACCGTTCAGAGGAAAGAAGCAGGAGGAGCTTTTGGAAATCCGGGTGGAGGACGCCTTAAAACATCCCAATTGGACTATGGGAGCTAAGATTACGATAGATTCTTCCACGATGGTTAACAAGGGACTTGAGGTTATTGAAGCAAAATGGCTGTTTGACGTGGACGTGGATGATGTGCAGGTGGTCGTGCAGCCCCAGAGCATTATCCATTCGATGGTCGAGTATGAGGACGGAGCCATTATCGCCGAGCTTGGCACTCCGGATATGAAGCTTCCGATACAGTATGCCCTGTACTACCCTGAGAGAAGATACCTTCCGGGAGAAAGGCTTGATTTTTGGAGTATCGGAAAGCTTGATTTTGAGCGTCCTGACATGGATACTTTTTACGGGCTGAAGCTGGCTTACGAGGCGGGAAGAAAGGGCGGATCCCTGCCGACTGTTTTCAATGCGGCAAATGAGCTTGCAGTCAGCATGTTTTTAAAGGGAGAGGCAAAGTATCTTGAAATTGCAGAAATTATCGAGGACTGCATGTACGCCCACAAAAATATAAAAGAACCGACACTTGAGGAAATACTTGAGACAGAGTCGGCGACTTATGAACGGATTAACAGCAGGAGGTAATGATTGGTTTGGGTATTATATTTGCAATAATAATTTTCAGCTTTATTGTATTCTTCCATGAATTAGGGCATTTTTCACTGGCTAAGAAAAATGGGATTGATGTGGAAGAATTTGCAATCGGGATGGGACCGAATCTCTTTTCTAAAGAATACAAAGGAACCCGCTACTGTATCAAGCTGTTTCCGGTCGGAGGCTTATGCATGATGGGCGAGGATGAAGAGGCGACGGATTCACCGACTAATTTTAACAACAAGTCTGTGTGGGCGAGGATTTCAGTCATTGCTGCAGGGCCTGTATTCAATTTTATTCTTGCATTCGTTTTTGCGGTGATTTTAGTGGCTATGGTGGGGTACGACAAGCCGGTCATCAGCTCTGTGGAGGAAGGCTATCCGGCTTATGAAGCTGGGATGGAAGAGGGAGATGTCATTTTGAAGATGAACGGAAAGAGAATCCATGTTTTCCGTGAAATCAACGCATACAACCAGTTTAATCAAGGGAAAGAGACCGAGATCGTGTTTCTCCATGAAGGAGAAGAGAAAAGCGTCACGCTTACCCCGAAGATGGATAAGGAGAGAAACTATTACCGGTTTGGAATCGGGGGAGGAGGCAATACAAAGGCAAACGTGCTTACGGCCGTGCAGTATGGCGTGTACGAGGTAAAATTCTGGATATGTACCACGCTTGACAGCTTAAGGATGCTCGTAACAGGAAAGATTGGGGTAGACCAGCTGTCCGGTCCTGTGGGAATCGTAAACGTTGTGGATGATACCTACCAGCAGAGCAAGTCCTATGGCCTGTATATGGTTGCTGTGCAGCTCCTTAATATAGCGATTCTGCTTTCGGCAAACCTCGGCGTTATGAATCTTCTGCCTCTTCCGGCCCTGGATGGCGGGAGACTGGTGTTTCTTGCAATAGAGGCAGTACGCAGGAAAAGAATACCTCCGGAGAAAGAAGGATATGTGCATTTGGTGGGGATTACTCTTCTGATGGCGCTTATGGTGTTTGTCATGTTTAATGATATAAAAAGGATTTTTTTCTGATGAGATGATGCCGGGATTTATTCCCGGCACCATTTTTTTACCGAATCCACTGTTCCTCGTCGGAATAGGGGATGATTGGAAGGTTAATATAGGAATCACGAATACTGTCAACATATATTTTGTATTCGATATCTTGGCTGTTTGGAAGCTGTACCATCCAGTGATACGGATTGGCGTCGTAATTTTTAATTTCTATCTCAATGCGGTGGCCTTTTTTGAATACCATAGATGTGTTCATAACTTCAATCGTATATTCGTTAATTTCACCCGGCACCACCGGTACTTTTCTTGTGTGGTCATTGTTGAGTTCCCAGGGCTCTAAATTTTTCTTCTCAAGACCTCTGTGGGATGCCCGCAGATTTCCCGTTACAATATTCTGCGGCCTGCCCTCAGGAGGAACGTCATTGAGCATGACTGTGAAATTCGCATCGGTTTTGTCGATTGCACACATCAGATGCATTACGATAGGGCCGGTTACTTCTACGTCTTCTTTAAGGACAGGTGTTTGAAAGACCATGCTTGGGACTTCGTAGGTTTCGTTAGAGCCTCCTCTATATGGACTTTTGTGATTCAACCGTAAAGGAGGAATGTGCTCATCGGTTTCCTTTTCGGTGGAAAGGAGGCCGCCGTCACGCAGATAGTATTTGGTCCATTGCGTACGTGCCAGAGGCCATTCATATTCATAGCGGAACTTTTCTATGCCGCGTACAAGGAGTTTCATCGGCGGCTCATCCATAATGCCGGTATCAATTCCTTTCAGCCAGTAATCGTACCACCTTAAATATTCCGGCGTCATAATCCGGTGGGGCAGATGAAGCGCGTCGTGCTCTTCAGGAGCGGCCAGCTTGCGCGGAACAGACATATCTCCATGTGTAAACAGGAAGAAAGGCCCCTGTGAAAACCGTCCCAGTTCATAATATTCGGAAATGAGGTACATGGGGACTTTGATGTCTTCCGGATGGCTCTGTATGGAACGTTCCCTCCAAAAATCGCAGTCGTCGTCATGCAGCAGTATATCAAAGAAATAAGTCTGGTTTCTGGGCGGCCAGCAGCTTAATATGCCGGAATAGAGCGCGCTGTGGTTAATATCCGGATCTTCCAGACGTTTTTTAATGCGCTCCTTCAACTCCTCTGTTGTGTAGGTACGTTCTGCTGTCGAGATGGAATTGACATCCGGGCAGAAATCCGTGTACATGAAAGAGCGGTTTACAAATACGCCGCCGGGATAGTTATGGTGGTACATGTTATCCACGACTTCAACCATCATAATGGCTTTTAGGTGCGGCGGATTAAGTGCTGCTACAACCGGCTGCAGAATAGAGAAATATGAAATGCCAATCATCCCTATATTCCCATTACAGTATGGAAGGGAGGCGGTCCATTCAATTACGTCATAGCAGTCCTCCTGCTCCTGGCGTCCGTACAGGCCGTCCCATGCCCCTTCTGACTTCCCGATGCCTCTGGGGTCGGGGACAACTACGATATAGCCGTGTTTTACATATTCATAGATGTCTCCGGCTTCGATTGTATGGTCGAAAAGCACGGACTTAAACTGCATGGAAATACGATCCAGTGTCTGAATGGATTTTCCGTAGGCGGAAAAAGCTACAAGACCAGGGAATTTAGTGTCTTCGTCTGTGTCAGGCCGGTAAATGTCAACGGCAAGCGTGGTGCCGTCCCGCACCTGCATCCGGACATCCTCTTCTTTAAGTACCTTGTATTTGCGGGGTGTCATTTTTTCTATGCCGTTCATATAGCGGTCGTCCCAATATCGTGGTTTTTTGTCAAGACCGACAATTTCTAATTTTTCTTTATTACTCATTTTGTCCTCCTCATCTATTCCACCCAGTTTTTTTCTTTATTAACAACCGGGAGTTCAATCCATGAAGCGTGGATGCTGTCCATATAAATAGAGAAATTTACCTCTCTGGACAGTGGATGCGGCCCGGCTACGCGGCCTGACGTATACAGTCTTGGCAGACTTGCCATTTCATGAAAATCGAAATACTGCTGGTCCATTGTTTTAAATTCTATTTCTGCCAGATGCCCTTTTTTGTACATATTATCTACAGGAGCCATTTCGAATACGTATTCGTAAATCTTTCCGGGTATTACAGGCTCCTCCCTTGTATGGACATTCTTAGGCCGGTGCGCTTCGCTTTTTGATGAAAGCTCTCTCCTAGAGCATTTTAAGTAACCGGTAGACAGCAGGGTACGGTATCCGCTTTCGCTGTCTTTGTCCCACAACTTTACAGCCAGATGCGCATCTTCGGTATCTATGGATGCGAATAGGTGCATCGTGACCGGGCCGCATATTTCTGTATCCGCTGTAAATACGTTTGAAGTATATACAAGGGCGGGAACATCTTCCGGCATCTGTGACAACTTTGTCGGGGGGATGTGCCGTATCGTGTCCGGCTGTGCCGCGCATTCCGTTTCTTGTGATTCGGACAAAAAGCATCCTTTCCGAAGGTACATTTTTTTATACTGGGTGTCGGCACAGGGCCATTGCTCTTCATACCGGTACTTGTTTTCACCCATGACAAAAAATTTCATCGGCGGTTCATCCATAATGCCGCTGTCAATATTCTTCAACCAATAATCATACCATCTAAGCTGCTCTGAAACAGGTTTTTCATATGGTGAGGTCCTGGCTGACGCCGCATCAATCATCATAAGTTTTTTCGGCAGATCTTTATCCAGTTTGTTATAGATGTCATAGGCAGAGATGGTGGAGTATCCATATTCATAATATAATCCTACAATATATGACGGAATGGAGACTTTTCGGTCTCCGAAACTTCTTCTGCTCCACCATTCGCTCTGGAACGGATGAAGCATTACATCGATGTTCCATGTATAATGGCGCGGCGGAAAGCTGTCAAGACCTCTGTAATAATAAGAATTTGTGGCAATTTCAGGCTGCTTCTTCGCACGGTCGAGCATTTCTTTCAGATCTTTTTCGGAATTTTCCAGCTCGGCTTCAGAAATTGCATTTGTATGCGGTATGTAACTGCACAAAGGATAATTGATATCACTTAAGATGCCGCCCGGATAGCAATCCATGTACATGTCGTCAATAACGTCAACCGGCATAATCGCTTTCAGGTATGGCGGGTTCATTGCAGCGACCAGCGGCTGTATTTTGCCGGCATAACCGCATCCGATCATGCCTACGCCGCCATCAGACAAGTAATGTCCGGCCCAGCGGATAACTTCGTAGCAGTCTTCTTGATCCTGCCTGCTTAAAACTCCGGTGCAGCGTCCCTCGGAGTTCAGGATACCGCGCGGATTGACGACAACAACGATGTAGCCTCTCGCTGCAAAATAATCGATGCCTCCGATTTCAATTCCTTGTTCATACATGAATTTTCCGAGCTGAATCGGATCTCTTTTTCTTCCGGCTGCCTGGGCAGTCTTTCCGAAGGGTGAAAATCCTACTAAAACCGGATGTCTGTTGTTGTCGTCTGGGCGGTATACATCGCAGTACAGACGCACGTCATCTTTCATAACAATGGGACGGTCCTGTTCAATCCTGATTTCGTATGTTGGTTTTGAAAGATTTTTTGATTTTTCTTTTGCCTGCGCGTCCCAATAGCAGGCGTCGTTGTTTATTTGTCTATTCACATTTTACCTCCCGATTTTTTTGATACAATGATTATAAGCCCTTCCCTTCGGGGCAAAGTCAAAATATTAATAATTTGCGGAGGTTATCCGCCGTCTGCCATACATCTTCATAACTCATAAAAAGAGGAGAGAAGGAAATCCGTATCTGATTTTTTCCCGTAGGTTCGGTGTTTTGGGCCAGCTTTGCTTTTACGGAAGCTTTCAGTTTATCAGTCACTACCGAACCGCTGTCGAGAAATTCAGTAATTTCATCTGAAGCGGAATGAAGGAGCGTGACGTGCCCGCCTCTTTTGTGCGCCTGTCTTGGGGTGAGAATCCTGACCCCGTATTTTGAAAGCCTTTCATCAACCAGAGACATAAAATATTCTGTCATACCGAGAGATTTCTTCCGTATAGCGTCAATCCCCGCTTCAAGTATCATATCCAGAGAACCCTCAAGGGGAGCAATATTCAGAATCAGAGGAGAGCCGTGCTGCCATCCGCCCGCACCTGTTTCAGCTTCAAAATGCGCAAGCTTTTGAAATTGCTTTTCCTTGACATAGCCATGCCATCCGGGCATGGCCGGCGAAATGCCGAAATTTTTTTCGTGTATAAATATCGTAGCCGGGCATCCAAGCCCGCCGTTTAAATATTTATAATTACACCATACGCCGAAATCAGCGCCCCAGTCATGGAGCTTGTGGGGAACCACTCCAATAGAGTGGCTCAGGTCAAAGCCAATGACGATGTTCCTTTTGGAAGCTTCATGCGTCAGACGCTCCATGTCAAGAAGCTGCCCGGTAGAATGAACAACGGAAGGAAGGAATGCAAGTGCTGTATTTTCATCCATTTTCCTTATAATATCGTCTTCATCTATCAGAGGTTCAGGACCTCCCGCAAGTATTAGTTCCTTTTCCGGGTCATAGCCTTTTAATCGTATCTGGGCTTCTAAGGCATAGCGGTCAGAGCAAAAAATTTGAGTATCGCAGACAATTTTCGTCTTTGAACCTTCAGGCTGGTAGAATGCGGAAATCAGACTGTGTATATTCGTGGTTGTCCCGCCGATTATCACAAGCTCTTTATCATGCGCCCCCGCCAGACTGCTTTCCATAGCGGCAATCCGCTCCGGGTAATAAAACCACGGAATTTTTCCTGAGAACCACCCGTTTACAAGCTGGGTTTTCCATTCTTCCGCCACTCTTTTCAGCGTTTTCTCCGAACGCCGGGACATAGGTCCCAGCCCGTTCGCTTCATAATATAAATGTTTCGGAAGATAAAATTCTGCCTTGTATTTGGATAGTATGTCTTTTTTATCCAACTCTTTTGCGTATTCTGCGTTCACTTATTCATCCTCCCAGCTTACTTCTACCTGAACTTTACCTGACTTGTAGCGTACAACTACAAAAATGAAGGATACTGCAAGAAATATAATGTTGCCTATGATAATTTCCGGAGTATTGTCTTCAAGCAGGAGCCAGTTCTGGAAAATAAGGAGCGCTCCGCAGAAATAACAGATTGCTTTTAAGGCTCCATTCGATATCTTAAACGTTGACTTGCTCCAGGCTTCAGGCAGTAACTTCGGGAGTCTTGCCGTGGCTACTACGATAAGGAATGTCGTAATATTCATAAGAATCATAGACATATTTGCTATACGGTCAATATCAAGGCCTGCCACGATGGGGAGCAGTCCTACAATATAAAAGAGTATCAGCAGATAATAGGGGGTTCCGTACTTTTCACTGATTGTGCCCAGTTTTTTTGGAAACCATCCGTCCACGCAGGCCTGCAGTACTGGTTTTGTAACCCATCCGAAGGTGGCGTTCAGTGTTGTGGAAAGTGCAAGCAGGGCACCGCCTGTTACAAAGAATACATACAGCAGTTTCGGCAGAAATGCGTTTGCGGCGACGCTCAGCGGCTGATACATAACTTCCTCTACAGGAAGAACGCCTGCTGCGACAAAACCGATAACGGTATACAATGCCGTAACTAGTAATGTGGATAACACGATTGCAAATGGTACGTCCTTCGTGGGATTTTTACATTCTCCTGAAAAGTTTACAAGATTGCCGCCGCCTGTTGTTGCGAATGATGTGAATATGGCAGCCATGCAGAAACCTTTCCAGCCTCCCATAAATAACGGCGGTTCGGGATTTGTAAAATATCCGGGTTCAATGTGGAATACGCCCAAAGCCGCAAATACTGCAAGTGCAAGAGCCAGAATAATAACCAGTATATTCTGAAGAAATGCAGCGTCTTTTACGCCAAATAAGTTAATGACAAAAAACAGTGTCAGGGCAATGACGGCCAGAGGGATTCTGGGAATGCCCGGAATAAGCGCCAGCAGATAATCTGCCAGTGACAAGGCATACATACCGATGGATATATTGCCGATAATATAAATCATTATGTAAAAGCCTGAAAAGCGTTCTCCAAGCAGCAGGCTTGCCATTGTATACTGTCCGCCCCTGAGACGCACTGCACTTCCGGCAAAAATGCTTGGAACTGTAACTGCCAGTGAAAATAATGCCCCGAAAAGGAAGGCAAATACAACAGACCTTCCGGTAAATCCGATAGCCACGCCTGTCAGCGAGAATACTCCGGAACCGATAATCTGACCTAATCCCATAGAAATTAATTCTTTTTTCCCAAGGACTCTTCTTAATTTTTTTGTCGTATATTCTTCATGTACGGATGATTCATTTGTATTTCCCATAATGGCCTCCTTATTTTTCTTTCGTTTTAGCGGTTTCTATTTCCGGCATGCATACGGCCCGTATCGGTGAGCCGTCGGATTCTGTGATATTTAAAGGGAGAAAAGAGTAAAATGCCAATCCCTTTGGAAGCTGGTTCAGATTGCAGAGGTATTCAACAATCAGGCATCCGCCTCCTAACAGGGCTGCGTGCGCTTCGTTCCTGACATTTTCTCTCTCCATGTTTTCAAGGATGTCTGAGAATGAAGGGTCAGCAAGACGCTTTGCCGTTGAAAATCCGAAGGCTGCATCGGCGGAACTCCCGTCCGTCCCTACAATTCTGATTCCAAGCTCTGTAAGTGCTTTGGCCGCATCCTCTGAAAGATACGGGTGGCGGAAGAAATCCCATGTTCCGTAATAGTTTTCCCAGCCCGTATTTAATATGGCAAAATCGGCCAGCCGCAGCTCTTTTTCATAGAACATAATGTCTTCGCGCGTGATTTCGTATATTTCGCCTTTATTGCTGAAATCAAGGACAATGCCCATTCCGACAAACCAGTCTGCGGGGAAATGATTTAGTGTTCTCCCGTTTTTGCTGATGTGGTAGGGTGCGTCAATATGAGTGGCGGTATGTGTTCCCATTTTCAAAAATTTTACGTTTACACCCTCTTTTTCTGTAGTTGCGTAATCCTCTACGACAGGTGTCCTGTCACAGGGGCAGACTTGTGTCTGATTATTAATTTCTCTCGTTAAATCAATGATTTTCACCCGATTCTCCTCCTCTCTTTCTAACGGGTATTTGAATTTCTGTTACGAACTCCTTCGGATTATCTGTCGTATAGTCGTCCATATGAAATTCCTCTCTGATATTCCCGATGATTTCGTATTCATTTTCCTCAATCCATGTAAGGATTGCTTCATAGGAGTCCATCACACTTTCATGTTCCCCGGTGTGCAGCAGAAAGGCCACCTTTTCGCAGCTTTTCTGAGTCTTGCATTTTATCCGGTCTGTTTCAGGAAATGGAGCCAGAACTCTTTTTAATATTTCAACATGGATTTCATCATCCTTGTAAATGGAATCATAATAAACGGTATACCTTTCATTTCCTGTCTTGATTCGGCATTTATTCAGATAGTCCAACAGCTCGGCCCACAATTTTTCCTGGGTTGAATACGTATTAATGGATGCTCTAAGGCTTGCTGTCATTATTTCCGGCGTGCTTTTGATACCTACCTGGAAGGAGGACAATTGAATCCCTCTGTTGTTATCAAGTTTTCGTTTCAGGAGTTCAATCGTCTGCTTTTTTTCAGACAGTTCCTGAATCTGGCGGTTTAACTCCAATTGTTTTAATTCCAGCACTCCTTTCAGCAGCGTATGATCTTTATCTACCTCCTCCTGCAGCAGATACGTAATTTCTTTTAATGACAGCCCCATTTCTTTCAACAAAAATATTTCATTCAAAACAGGAAGCTGGTCTGGCGTATAATACCGGTATCCTGTTGCCTCGTCCACATATCGGGGTCTTAAAAGACCTAATTCATCGTAATATCTTAAAGTTTTTCCGGATATTTTATAAATGCTTGCAAGCTGTCCGATTCGGAACATATCATCACCATCCTATTATTGAATAATCTATTTGCTGGTTAAGTGCATTATAAAAGATTTCCCTTGGGGGAAAGTCAAGATTATTTTGATAATTTCTTAATTTTTTAGCTGTTTTCTATTTTTTAATATTATTTTCAATAAACTCATCGCTTATAACTTAGAAATTACAGAATAATGTGATTCTCTGGAAAGAAATTTACAGACATGCAGTAAAAATAAAAAACGATAGTTTTGATATCGGTTATATCAAAACTATCGTTATCGAAAAGACGGAGACGGAGGGATTCGAACCCTCGTACCGGCGTTAAACCGGTAAACTGATTTCGAGTCAGCCCCGTTACGGCCACTTCGGTACGTCTCCATACCCATTTAGTATAACACAGAGTGGCAATAAAATGGAATACCCAATTTTAAATTTATTATTATCACATAGTATCAGCTGTTTATGGTATCCCGGTATTCTTTTGGCGTGCACTTCATATACCGCTTAAATATCTGCCCGTAATATGCGGGGCTTGAAAATCCGACAAGGCCTGCGGTCTTTGTGATGCTTTCACCTTCTTTTAATATTGCGAGACTGTTTTGTACCCGGAGAAACAGCAGGTACTCAAAAATCGTCATATTCATATGCTTCTTAAAAAATCGGCAGCATTCGCTTTTACAGATATTCACATGTGATGCCACGTCGTCAAGGCTGATTTCCTGATTGTAGTTATTCTGGATATAGGATATAATGTCGCGCAGTCTTTGCAGATGTTTTTGCGGCTGCCTGTGTTTCTCAGGAAGATTGGTGAAATAATGATATAGAGACTGCCAAATCCTCATAAGGAGCATTTGAACCTGAAGTTCATAGTCTGCGGGCCTGTCTGACGACAGACGGTAGATATTCTGTATCTGGTAAAGGATTCGCTGATGCCATGACACTTGCTTTTCTAATTTCAGAGACGACCAGCTGTCATTAGAAATAATAAAATCAATATATTTTGTCTGCAGGATGCTGTTTTCATAGCCGTACAGAAACCGGGGATGGAAGGTGACAGACAGATAGGTGCATTCCTGTCCGTCTTTCATATAACCGGAGTGGAGGGTGTTGCTGTTGCAGAACAATCCTTCGCCTTCCGACAGGATGTAACTCTGATTGTTGATATGGTATTCAATAGTGCCGGACATAATCCACGTGAGCTCGATTTCCGGATGCCAATGCCACAAAAAAGAGCCTTGTTCATAGGCTTGGATGGCTTCGATGCTTACTTCGACCGGAAAGGCGTAATCTCCATGCTTTTTAATTTCTTTTTGATTCTTTTCAATATTAATCTGCGTTTTTTCCATAAACTGACATTCCTTTTCCATATATGATTTAAAATTCCTCAATATCCTAATAAAAATGTTCAATATTCTTATTGCAGAAAGATTATAATCTCATTATCATTATAATCATAAAGCAAGGGAGGAGTTCTTGCAAGGAAAATAAAAAAGGAGAAAAGTAAAATGGTAGAGAAGTTAGTGAAAACATTTTATGAGACTTTTGGAGAGGGCGGTCAAATCCGTACTTACTTTGCACCGGGACGCGTGAATCTGATCGGAGAGCATACGGATTATAACGGAGGCCATGTATTTCCATGTGCGCTTACACTTGGGACTTATGGAATCGTAAGAGACCGGGATGACAGAAAGCTTAGGCTTTATTCTGTTAATATTGATTCCGTGGGTGTCGTAGAGGTGAGTCTTGATGAAATCGTGCCGACAAAGGAAGCCTCCTGGACCAATTATCCGAAAGGAGTTGTGTGGGCGTTTGAAAAACGCGGCTTCAAGCTGACACACGGCATGGACGTTCTGATTTACGGGGATATCCCCAACGGCTCAGGCCTTTCATCCTCTGCGTCGCTGGAGGTTCTTACGGGCGTGATTTTGAAGGATACGTTTGGATTTGATGTTTCAATGGTGGATGTCGCACTTATCGGACAGGATGCGGAGAATAATTTTAACGGCTGCAACTGCGGGATTATGGATCAGTTCGCAAGCGCAATGGGGAAAAAAGACAATGCTATTTTCCTTGACACGAACACTTTAAATTATACCTATGCGCCTGTAAAGCTGCCGGATGCCAAGATTGTTATCACAAACAGTAAAGTAAAGCACAGTCTTGTAAATTCCGCATACAATGACCGGAGAAATGAATGCGAGACGGCGCTCAAAGAGCTGCAGGCAGTAGTGGATATCAAAACATTGGGCGACCTTACGCAGGAACAATTTGAAGAGCATAAAAATGCCATCAAAGACGAAATCAGGCAGAAACGCGCAAAGCATGCAGTGTATGAGAATCAGCGCGCCATCAATGCAGTGGAAGCACTGAAGGCGAATGACATTGAGAGGTTCGGCAAGCTGATGAATGCGTCTCACGAATCCCTCCGATATGATTATGAAGTATCCTGTGAGGAGATTGACATCTTAGTGGATCTTGCACAGGCAATGTCTGGCGTTATCGGTTCGCGTATCACCGGCGGCGGTTTCGGCGGCTGTACGGTAAGTATTGTGAAGAATGATACGGTTGATAAATTTACAGAAGAAATCGGAAAAGCATATCTTGAAAAAGTGGGCCATGAGGCAGAGTTCTATGTAGTAGATATCGGCGACGGTGCAGGAAAGCTTGACTAAGGAGGGGACGGCATGTTATCAGAAAACATTAAAAAGCTGGTGGAATATGGGGTGCAGGCGGGGCTTGTACCGGAGTGCGAGCGAGTTTACACAACAAATCTCCTGTTAGATATTTTCCATGAGGATAGCTATGAGGATGCGGAAACGGAATCTTCGGACATTGAGCTGGAAGAAGTGCTTAAGAATCTTCTTGACGCCGCAGTAGAGCGCGGGATCATTGAGGACAGTATCGTATACAGGGATCTGTTTGACACGAAGCTTATGAATTGCCTGATGCCGCGTCCGGCGCAGGTTCAGAAAAGCTTTTGGGATAAATACGAACAGTCGCCGGAAGCGGCAACCGAGTATTTTTACAAACTGAGCCAGGACAGTGATTATATCCGCCGCTACCGTGTGAAAAAAGACATGAAATGGAAAGTAAATTCAGAGTACGGAGAGATTGATATTACGGTAAATCTTTCCAAGCCGGAAAAAGACCCGAAGGCGATTGCGGCAGCGAAGAATGCTAAGGCAAGCAGCTATCCGAAATGTCTTTTGTGTATGGAAAACGAAGGGTACGCAGGACGCGTGAACCATCCGGCGAGAGAAAACCACAGGATTATCCCTATTACCATCAATGACAGCAGGTGGGGGTTCCAATATTCTCCATATGTATATTACAATGAGCATTGTATCGTGTTTAACGGACAGCATACGCCGATGAAGATTGAGAAGGCTGCATTCGTCAAGCTGTTTGATTTTGTCAAGCTGTTTCCGCATTATTTTCTGGGCTCTAATGCGGATCTGCCAATCGTGGGCGGTTCCATCCTAAGCCATGACCATTTCCAGGGAGGGCATTATACCTTTGCTATGGCGAAAGCCCCTATTGAGAAGGCTGTCACAATTCCGGGATATGAGGACGTGGAGGCTGGAATCGTAAAATGGCCGCTGTCTGTGCTCCGTATCAGAAGTAAGGACGAAAAGAGATTGATTGAACTTGCGGATCATGTACTTGGCAAGTGGAGAGGATACACGGACGAAGAGGCGTTTATTTTTGCGAAGACAGATGGGGAGCCGCATAATACCATTACTCCGATTGCAAGAAAGGCTGGGGAGGTATATGAGCTTGATCTGACGCTGCGCAATAATATCACTACAAAAGAACATCCGCTGGGTGTTTATCATCCGCATGCAGAGCGCCATCATATTAAGAAAGAGAATATCGGTTTGATTGAGGTTATGGGACTTGCAGTGCTGCCTTCCAGACTGAAAGAGGAGATTGAACTTCTGGCAGAGTATATTACGGAAGGAAAAGATATCAGAAGGAATGAGAAGATTGAAAAGCATGCAGACTGGGTTGATGCGTTCAGAGCGAAGTACGATAGTATCACGCAGGAAAATGTTGTCGGTATTTTGAAGGAAGAGATTGGGAATGTGTTCGTACAAGTATTGGAGGACGCAGGCGTGTATAAATGCACACCGGAAGGACGGGAAGCATTTATGAGGTTTATCAATATTTTGTAGGGATGGAACATACTGGAAGGAAGTTAGGAAAAAATTCGGAAAAATGCGGCGGGGGTTTTCATCCTGCCGCATTTTTCGGTGATAAATAAGTGCGGTGCCTTTCGGATAGTTTTATCCGGAAGATACGCGCGCC
This sequence comes from uncultured Dorea sp., assembly GCA_910579335.1. Lineage (GTDB taxonomy): Bacteria > Bacillota > Clostridia > Lachnospirales > Lachnospiraceae > MD308. The sequence continues at coordinate 19,134 of CAJTUQ010000046.1, forward strand.
GATTTCGGGATTAGGAGAGAAAGGTATTTTTCATAATTTACACCGTCATTTTGTCCGACGCCTTCTTTTACGGAATCGGCAAGAGACAGTTCTATGAACTCCCCGGCGGTCTGTATAATAGAAGGGATGTCGTCCCCTCTGGCAATTCCGGCGCACAGGCAGGAGGCAAAAAGGTCTCCGGTACCGGAGTAGCTTCCGCCTACGTAAGGGAAAGAGAACATCTGGCAGGACTCTTTTGCGGCATAGAGGTTTCCCATCTGCCGGATGCCGCGCTCGTCGCTAAACCGGATACCGGTCACGATGACATGCTTTAATTTCCGGCTGCAAAGAGAAAGGGCCAGCGTGCGTATCTCTTTCAGTAAAGAGCCGGAGTGCAAGGTTGCTGCGAGGCGTCCGTAATCTGCGCCGGTGAGAAGGCATAGCTCCGTAACATTCGGCGTGATGATGTCTGCCTGAAAAGCGAGTTCTTTCATTAAGGAAAGAAGAGTGTCGGAAAACATGTCATAAGGTGTTCCGTCGTCTCCCATGACCGGGTCTACCAGCAGGAAGTTGTTTTTATTGTGGAAGGTGTTAAGAAAGCGGAAAATCTGGCGGATCTGCTCTTCACTGGCAACAAATCCGGTGTAGATACCGTCAAACTCCGCTCCCATTTTCTCCCATTCTCTCCGAAAATGCTCCATCTTATCTGTGCAGTCGTCACAATAATAGCTCGGATAGCCGGTTTGGGCGCTCAGGATGGCGGTGGGGAGAGGGCAGGGAGAGACGCCCATAGCAGATATGACGGAGATGGCGGCGGTCAGTGAGCAGCGGCCGAATCCGGATAAATCATTAATTACTGCGATTTTTTCTGCCATAGTATGGTAAACTCCTCTTTTCTATCATAGTTTAGCTGTACGGCTGTTTAAGGTTCACGAAAACCAAATACTGCCGTACTGGTATTTTAGCATGCAAGTGGCTGTGGAAAAAAGTCCAGATTTGAAGAAAAGAAACAGTCCAGTTGTAAAATTTTATTTTAGTATTGACAGACCGGAAAAAGTGGGATATAATTATTTTTGCTGTAGAGATATACAGTTGTGTGGGCGTAGCTCAGCTGGATAGAGCGTTTGGCTACGGACCAAAAGGTCGGGGGTTCGAATCCTCTCGCCCACGCTTTGTAAGTCCCGTAATACGAGGATGATGAAAACACTCCGGTTTAAGGGGTGTTTTTTTGTGCGGACTTTTCTGCAAG
>CAJTUQ010000047.1:0-7966 GCA_910579335.1 uncultured Dorea sp.
GAAACGTATATAAAATCATCGGCGTTATTATATTCGGGCTTGGAAGCGCGCTGATGCCGTTTTTGCCCCGTCTGATACACGGCTCTTATCCGTCGGACGTCAATTTATACGTACTGTATCTGATTTATCTGGTAAATACGTCTATAAGCTATTTTGCTTTTGCATACAAGAATGTATTGTTTTCCGCATCCCAGAGACAGGATGTACTAAATAATATCAATTCTATTGTCAGTATGGTGAAATTCTGTATTCAGATAGCAGTGTTGATTTTAACGAAAAACTATTACAACTTCCTTCTGTGCAATGTGATTGCCACATGTATAGAGAATTTATTTGTCGCCTGGAAGACGAAGAAGGAATTTCCGGAATATCTATGCAAAGGCCGTATTAAAAAAGAAAAGAAAAGAGAAATCACAAAGCAGATTAAAGGTCTGGCTATCGGACAATTGACGAAGGTGTCAAGAAATTCCTTCGACAGTATTGTCCTGTCAATGTACTGCGGCCTTATCGAGGTGGCGGTGTATTCAAACTACTATTACGTGTTTAACGCCGTGATAGGTATATTGGGTATTATCACTTCTTCAATCAATGCCGGCATTGGTAACAGTATTGTCGTTGAGTCCGTGGAAAAAAATTACAGTGATTTTCGGAAGTTTTATTTTTTCTTCAGCTGGATAGGGGTATTCTGTACGACTTGTTTTTTCTGCATGTACCAGCCCTTTATGAATCTGTGGGTGGGGGAAAAATATACGGCTCCCGACTTTACGATGATTTTGTTCTGCTGCTACTTCTGGATATTCCAGTGCTGTCTGCTCCGCTCTGTCTATGCCAATGCCGCGGGCGTGTGGTGGGAGACCAGATGGGTGCAGATAGGAGAAATGATTGGGAATCTGCTGTTGAATTTTGTGTTGGGATACTACTGGGGGATGAACGGCATTCTGCTGGCGACCATATTTACTCTTGGAATTTTCTGTGTCATCGGGCAGACAAAGGTGTTGTTTGACGTATATTTTAAGCATAATTTCCTGGAATATGTAAAGGATACGGTTAGGTACAGTGTCTATGCGTTTCTGATTGCCGCGGCTACAGGGAAGCTGGTTGAATTTTTGGAGGCGGATAATATATTTATGCTGGCGGTGCGTCTTTTGGCGGTGTCAGTGATAAGCAACGCATTATTCGTCCTGATTTCATCACCGAACCAAAGACAGAGGACTTACTTTAAAAAACTGTACATCTTGCTTACAGCGAGACGTTCTAAGGCATAACCCGGAGGAAGGATAGAAATGAAAAAAAAGGTCATTATTTACGGAAATTGTCATACAGAGACTATGATAGCCATGTTAAATACCGTGCCGGCGTTCAGGGAAAGATATGAAGTGCTGCCGTGCCTTCCGATTCAGAATATCAAAGACTCAAAGTATCTTAAGAGTGCGCCGTTTAAAGAGTGCGACATATTCATTCACCAGAGCATTTGGATAAAAAACAGGTACGGGCCGGAGTATGCCTCGGAAAACATTATCAAGAATTTGAAAGAAGGCTGTGAGGTGATTGCTATTCCCAATGTTTACCATCTGCCGTTATTCCTATTCCCCAATTACAGTCCGAAGCCCGAATTTGTCTTCAGGCGCGGGAATACCTGTTTTTACAGAGACAGCGTCATAGACCCTCTCTGCCGCAGACGGGCTTCCCTGAAAGACATTGAAATGCGCTATCTGTCAGAACAGTTGTTTGATACGGCGAAGCTGGATGAAGCATATGACAAATTTATCAGTACGGTCTGTATGAGGGAGAAAGAGTGGGATATCAAGGTTTCCGGGTTTATTGTTGATAATTTCAGAACCCATCAGCTCTTTTTTGACCCGAACCATCCTACAAACTTTTTCTTTGCCTACGTGGTATGCAAATTGCTGGAAATACTCGGCATTGAGTACAGTGAGGAGGCATTGCGGCGATCCGGCGTAAAAAAGCTGGACACGTCTGAGATGCCCGTCTGTCCGGCCGTCAGGAAGCATTTTAAGCTGTCATACGAGGAGGGCGAGCTGCGCACGACCGGAGCGAAGGTCGGAAAAGCGCGAATGGATATAAAGGAATATATTAGGCAGTATGTGTCTATGGAGTGGCAGGAGAAAGAAAATCCCTTGGCCGTGCGCGTCAAAAGCTGGCTGATGTGGGGAAGATATAAGCTTTCTGACAGATTAAAATGGAAAACAAGAGGTGTATGAAAAAAATGAATGGGTTATTGTTAATCATAGATTCACTGGATTATACGAGGTGCCAGAACGCCGCGGCTGATTTGCTGCCGAACTTAAATATGCGTTCAAAAAAGGGAGTTAAGTGTGAAAATATGTATTCGCAGGCTCCGTATACGGAAGCTGCGACTATGGCAATCTACTGCGGCCAGAATACTCTGGATAACCACGGCTATATCGAAAGATACCAGAATGCGGACGATGTGCTGATGGAAGTGATGCAGAAAGGCGGGTATGAGACATATTTTAACTCCCTGCAGCCCCAGTGCTATCCGTCGTCTCTGCGCAGGGGAATCGACCATGTCTATTACAACCGCGGTTACGATAATGAGGCATTGTGGAATTACAGATTCAGTTATTTTTCAGAAAGAGGTAAAGATAACCGGCTTACCGGGACGGATTATAAGCAGCTTGTCAGAATCCTTGACGATAACTTTGAGGACTGGGCCAGATTTTTAAAGGATCTCATCCATGAAGACCGTTCCGTGGAAATCATAAAAGATTTAAATAAAAATTTTGACGCGGGAAGCGTCCTTAAAGAGGTTGAAAGAGAAGCCGGTAAATATAAGCAGGATAAGAATGCGTATATTGACGGGATGATTAAAGAGGGCAGCGGCCACACGCTTTTTAAAATTCCGTATTTCTCACAGGTGGATTATAATATTCCAGAAGAGACGGAAAAGGTGTATGAGAAGGAATGCGCAGATTTATGCCGCAGGATAAGAAAGCTTAATTTTATTCAAAATGCGGTATTTAACCTCGATATTTACAGAGGATTTATCCGTGCGGCGGTTACTTATCTAAAAAACCATGATAAAAAAGAGTTTGCCGAAAGAATCTATATCATAAGAAATGCGCTGCTGATGTGCAATAATAACAAAAAGTACGGGAAAAAGGGCCACTCCCTGAAGGGTCAGCCAAGTTTTCATACCCATATCAATGCCTTTTTGGAATGGGCGGATAACAGAGAGAATCAGGAGCAGCCGTATTTTGCCTGTATACATGTTGACGACATTCATTTTCCGGAAATGTTCTATACATATGATACGGACGACGCTGCATTGCTTAAGTCAGAGCTTGAAATGGCGGATGAGTATCTTAAAAACAGAAAGGCCGGCTCAAAAGGGACCCTTTCGCTGGACCTCTCTTTACGATATGCGGATGCCAAGTGCAGATATCTGTTTAGAGAACTCGAAAAAAGAGGCATGATGGATGATTTGACAGTGTTTGTGACGGCGGACCACGGTTTTTCTTATGCGGGTTATCCAATCCGGAAGAAGCTGATTAACACGTTTTATTTGGAAAATTTTAAAATTCCGTTTTATATTTTTGGAAAAAGAATATCAGAAAGGCAGATTCATACGCTGCAGTCAAGCGTAGATATTCCGCCGACGATCTGCGAAGTAATGGGCGTAGATATTCCGGAATCCTTTTCGGGAAGCAGCGTGTTCCACACAGAGGACGAAAAGCGCATCGTAACGATAGAATACTGCGGCGGCGGATGTCCGGACATCAATAACAGGAAACTAATGATTGCCGCCTTTGACAATCATTATATGGCAGCTTCCTTAGTGAAGCTCGATGAGCCTTTCAGGGCGTCGAATATCACGGAAGTATATAATTTAAAAAAGGACCCGCTTCAGAGGAAGAATCTTGTGCGGAAGATAGACTACAAAAAAATATCGCCGTATATAAAAACAATTGAGAAAAGGTTAAAAGAAATCCGCAGGACGAACAGCATTTATTTGAGAGCTATAGAGGAGGAAAGGAAACTGTGATGAACATAAAAAGAAATGTTTTATTAAATCCGGGGCCGTCCACGACAACGGACACTGTAAAGATGGCGCAGGTGGTGCCGGACATCTGTCCGCGCGAGCAGGAATTTGCCGGGATGATGAAGGGGCTTCGGGAAGATTTATTAAAGGTCGTTCATGCGTCGCCTGAAAAATATACGTCCGTTCTTTTCTGCGGGTCCGGGACGATTAATATTGACATCTGCTTAAACAGCCTGCTGCCGGAGGGAAAAAAGGTCCTGATAGTGAACAATGGGGCGTATAGCGCCCGTGCGGTTGAAATCTGCCGGTACTACGGCCTTCCCCATATTGACCTGGCATTTCCGGTGGACGAGCTGCCGGATCTTGCGCTGGTTGAGAAAACGCTGAAAGAAAATCCGGATATTGCGCTTGTCCATACGACCCATAATGAGACCGGAACAGGGATTCTCAATCCCATCCGTGAAATCGGGGCATTGGCTCACAAATACGGGGCTGTGTTTACGGTTGACACCACCTCGACACTGGCGATGCGCCCAATCAATATTGAAGACGACAATATTGATTTTTGCATGGCATCCGCCCAGAAGGGGCTGATGGCCATGACAGGCCTGTCCTTTATTATCGGAAACCGGACGGTAATTGAAGCCTCAAAAGAATATCCGAAGCGCTCCTATTACTGTAACCTGTACTTGCAGTATGAATTTTTTGAAAAAACCGGAGAGATGCATTTCACACCGCCGGTGCAGACGATATATGCGGCCATGCAGGCTTTGAAAGAGTACTTTGCAGAGGGAGAAGAAGAAAAGTGGGCAAGGCACACACGGGTATTTGAAGCGATTCACGCAGGTCTTGACGAGTTAGGCTTTAAGGATGTCATCAAAAGGGAATGGCAGAGCGGGCTTGTAGTTTCTGTTATTTATCCGGATGATAAAAACTGGAGTTTTGAAAAGATTCATGATTATTGTTATGAGCGGGGCTTTACGATATATCCCGGCAAGATTTCCACATCGGATACTTTCCGTCTCTGTGCGCTTGGAGCAATCGATGAAAAGGACATAAAAGATTTCTTCATCGTATTGAAGGAAGCGTTGAAAGCAAATAACGTTCAGATTCCGGTTCAATATAAGGAGGCATAAAAGTGAAAAAGGTTTATACTTGTTTTTGCACAGATGTGATACATGAGGGACACCTGAATATTATCCGCGAGGCGCAGAAATACGGAGAAGTGATTGTAGGAGTACTAAGTGACGAGGCGATGGTAAGGTTTAACCGGTTCCCGACAGTCAGCTTTGAGCAGCGTATGCAGATGGTCAAAGAGATTGACGGTGTCAGCAAGGTTATTGTCCAGGACGACGTGATGTACGACAGAGTGATTGAACAGCTTCGTCCGGATTATGTGATTCACGGCGATAACTGGATGGAAGGCGCAATGCGGGCAATACGTGATAACGTAGTTTCCCTGCTCAGGCATATGGGGGGGGGGAGGCAAATTATAGATGTCCCCTATACGTATAACGAGAAGGTTAAGGAGGCCGACGACCGAATCAAAGCGAAGCTGGCTATGCCGGAATACCGCAGGAAACGAATCCGCCAGCTCCTTAAAATGCGCCACATTGTTAAGGCAATCGAGGTCCACAGCGGAATCACGGGACTCATTGCGGAGAAGACCGTGGTTGAGCATAACGGCGAGCTGGATCAGTTTGACGCTATGTGGATCAGCTCCCTGTGTGATTCCACAGCGAAGGGAAAACCGGATATCGAGCTTGTGGATATGACTTCAAGATACCGTACGATTGACGACGTGACAGAAGTAACTACGAAGCCGATTATCTTTGATGGAGATACCGGCGGCCTTTCCGAGCATTTTGTGTATACCGTCCGGACATTGGAGAAGATGGGGGTATCGGCGGTTATCATTGAGGATAAGGTCGGTTTGAAGAAAAATTCTTTGTTTGGTACAGAAGTTGCCCAGACACAAGATACCATAGAGAATTTTTGCTCAAAAATTGCGGCGGGGAAAAGGGCTCAGCTCACAGATGATTTTATGATTATCGCCAGAATTGAAAGCCTGATTTTAGAGCAGGGCATGGACGATGCGCTGAGCCGGGCAAGAGCGTATGTTGAAGCCGGCGCGGATGGCATTATGATACACAGCCGCAAGAAATCCCCGGAGGAGATTTTAAAGTTCTGCGATTTGTTCCGCCAGGAAGATAAGACGACGCCGATCGTCGTGGTTCCGTCCTCCTTTAACAGCGTTACGGAGGCGGAGCTGTCGGAGCACGGAGTGAACATTGTTATTTATGCAAATCAGCTGACTCGGAGCGCTTTCCCTGCCATGCAGCAGACAGCGGAGGATATTTTAAGATACCACCGCGCAAAAGAGGTGGATAGCAGGCTGCTTCCGATTAAAGATATTATTACGTTGATAGACGAATTATAATGGAGGATGGATATGCAGGTTGAAAAACTGGTAGAAATCATCAATTCGGACTTTTATACAGGCGTGCCTGATTCACAGTTAAAGCCGCTGTGCAATTACCTTATGAATACTTACGGGATTGATCCGAAGCATCATGTGATTGCGGCGAATGAAGGCAATTGCACGGCTCTGGCGGCCGGGTATCATCTGGCGACAGGGCGGGTTCCGGTTGTTTATATGCAAAACAGCGGCGAGGGCAATATCATCAATCCGGCTGCGTCGCTGTTGAATGACAAGGTCTATGCTATTCCGGCGGTATTTGTCATCGGCTGGAGAGGGGAGCCGGGTATCCATGACGAGCCGCAGCATATCTATCAGGGAGAAGTAACGGTAAAGCTTCTGGAAGATATGGATATCAAATCCTTTATTATCAGCAGGGATACTGCGGATGAGGAGGTGACGGCAGCGATGGAGGAATTTAGAGGTCTCCTTTCCGCCGGGAAAAACGTCGCATTCGTTATCCGAAAAGGCGCGCTTACCTATGACGGCAAGGTTAAATATGAGAATCACAATACAATGGTGCGGGAGGAAATCATCAGCCATATTGTAAAGGCGTCAGGAGAAGATCCGGTCATTTCCACTACCGGGAAGGCAAGCCGCGAGCTTTTTGAAATCCGCGAGACGCTCGGCCAGAGCCATAAGTATGATTTCCTGACTGTCGGTTCTATGGGCCATGCGTCCTCAATCGCTTTAGGAATCGCCGTAAATAAACCCAAAAGCCGTATATGGTGTGTAGACGGTGACGGCGCCGCCCTGATGCATATGGGAGCGATGGCCGTGATAGGGGCGAATAAGCCCAGAAATCTGATTCATATTGTCATTAACAACGGCGCCCATGAGACGGTAGGAGGTATGCCGACCGTTGCGGGCCAGATAGATTTTGCCGCCGCTGCGAAAGCATGCGGGTATCCGAACGCTGTGTGTGTGGATAGTTTTGAAGGGTTGGATGCGCAGCTGGAGGAGGCTAAGAAAAGACAGGAGCTGTGCCTGATCGAAGTACTGTGTTCCATAGGGGCGAGAGAGGATCTGGGAAGGCCTACGACAACAGCGCTGGAGAACAAGCGGAACTTTATGGGGCATCTTAAGACGTTATGATAAGAATATTTTGATTCTTTACAGAAGAACCTATATATGATAAAGTAGACGCATGTACGTGAAAATTGTAGAAAAAGGATATTTACAGGAAATATGAAAAAGAAAGCTGCAAAGTATTTTGAAGAAAACGAGAGACTGCATGTTCTGGTAAAGATTGCCGCATGCCTGCTTATCTGTGTCCTGGTGGTAAAAAGATGGGTGGATATGGAGAGAAATTCTTTCAGTCCGGAAATCCCGTCATATTTTGCCGTCTGTGCGCTCCGGGCTGCCTTTGTCCTCGGACTTTTGGCTATGCTGTGTTATGCAGTAATGAAGTTTGAAAAATTATATGGGATTTACAGACAGCATGGCAGACCGGAAGGGATTTT
>CAJTUQ010000047.1:8026-10797 GCA_910579335.1 uncultured Dorea sp.
CGCTGGACGGATGGAAAACACAGGTCAGTACGTTTACGAGGGAAATAGGAGCGGGGCTTCTCTCCGGTTATGACGTTACAAAGACAATCAGCAATTTTACGTTAAGTTTTGTCTGCTTTGCGGTTTTCTTTGCAGGCTTTTCCCTGCTGGTCAATGCATGGAAGAAAAAAGAAAAGAGTGAAAATGAAAAACAGATAGAAGCATATCTGGACAACTTTATTATCATAGCGGATATTAATCTCATTTTGCGCGCGGCTGCCTATTATTATGATAAAGAAAACTTAAATCAGGTATTTTCCTGCTCGACGTATATTGTCGCAATGATTCTGTCGGCCTATGTCATTTATCTTGCTTTGCGGCTTGAGAAAAAAGTGAATCCGGACATTTTCCTTAGAATACTCCTTATTGGATTTGCAGCCGGATATGCCGCAGCGGCGGTATTCGTCAGAGAGCCTGACGACGGCAGGATGCTTATCCTGCTGCAGGCGGTTTTTATTCTCCTTTTGACAGTGGGACTGAAATGGTATACAAAATACCGGGGCAGGCATGGGGAGCTTGACTTTTTTACATGGACAGGCGTCGTAGTATTTTCATTGATTCCTTTATTCAATTCCTTTTATTATGAATTTGTGAGCATCCTGAACCAACATGAGATATTTGTAGGCCGTCCAAGAAAATGGTATGTGATAGGGATTGTCCTGTTCATCATTGTTTCTGCTGCCGTTTCATATTCCTACAGGAAAAAAAGGGAACCGAAGGAATGGAAAAGTTTTGTATATCCGAGCTTGGTTCTCGGAATTTCGTTTCTTTCCATACAGATACCGCTTACGGGGGTTTATAATGCCGATATCTTTGAGTCCGCCAATTTCAGCGTCTTAATCAGTGACTTCCTGAATTATGGAAGGATACCGCTCGTCGAGCATTTGGGCCATCACATGTTGACCGGCGTTTTTGAAGGGCTTCTATATGCTGTTTTAAACAAGGATTTTGCGGGGGCGATTTTTTCACCGTATTATAATCTGTATATTCCGCTTGTTGCTTTGTTCTTTTTCCTGTTTATGAAAAAGGTGTGGAATGAAGACTGCGCATTGTGGACAGTTCTTTTGTTTCCTTTTTTGGATTACTGGGGATTCTGGGGGTACGGTCTGCTTACTTATTTTGCGGTCATAAATTATATAAAAAAGAATACGTATCCAAGAGCGGTTCTGGTATGGCTGGCATGTATCTGGTGCGTGTTGTACAGAGTGGATATTGGATGTTCATTTGGCGCTGCGGCAATTGTCGGACTGGCTGTCTATATTATTTGTGAAAAGAACTGGAAGGCGGCCAAAAAGTTAGGGGTGGTTCTGGGAGCTTTAGGAATATTGGGCGTTGCGGCGTGGTTTGTGCTTTGCTTAGTAAAAGGCTGTAATCCGCTCCTTCGTCTGGCAGAATTTTTAAAGATTTTTGTTGCCAGTATCAATTGGTCCTATTATGGCATTGGCGATACGGAAAACGCTGTCTTTTCATGGGGATATCTCTTTGTGCCGCTTTTTGTGGAGGGAAGTCTTCTATATTTGGTTTTATCGGGGAAATACGAGAAAAAGTTCGGCAATACGAGGTGGATGTTCCTTTTGTTTCTCGGTACTGCATATTTTGCGAATTTTTCCAGGGCGCTTACCAGGCACAGTTTATTTGAAATGTCGACAGTCATTGTCTTCTGGAGCGCATATATCTATATAGCATTGCTGTTTAGTTATATTTATAAGAATAGAAAATTGTTTCTGCCGATTTTTACCGGTTTTATTCTGTTAAATACGCTTTTTGTGGAGGATACTGCATTTACGTCTTCCGCTTTGGCGGATAATGCCTCAACAAAGTTATCCGAATCTTACGGAGTCATACTTGGAACGGATAAAAAAGTAGAAAGAATTGAGTGGGATTCGAGACTCAAGGCACAGGTAAGCGCATTTAAGCATGTGACGGATACCCTGCTTGATGAGAATGATACATTTATAGATTTTATTTATGATTCATTCCTTTATTCGGCGTTAGATAAAGAGGATCCCGTGTATATCGTACAGTCTCCGACGATGCTTTCCGGAGAGTTTACACAGGAATGCTTTATCGAACAGATAGAAGAAAATATGGAAAATATTCCGATTGCGTTCATGCCTAACAGCAGAGGGGTAAACGGCACCATGGACGGCATTTTTCTGAATTATAAATATTATAAAGTGTCGGAATTTATTTATAAAAATTATCGTCCGCTATGTGATGTGACAGAATTTTCCGTCTGGTGCTTAAATGACAGGTACGATGAGTTTGCCGGAAAGCTTTTGAAGCCTGAGACAAATGTCATGGATCAATTGGTAAATCATGAAGCTTATGCAACATCAAATATGAGCGTTTCGAAAAATTATGCGGACAGGACGATGACGCTAAAATATACGGGAAGCGACCCCAGGCTGTATGATATAGAAAAGGCAATTGATCTTGGCCCTTATTATGAGAATATCATCTGCTTGTCTTTTGATTATGAAACGGATGTTGCGGGTCCTCTGGAAATCTATTATACTTTAAAGGAAACGGATGCCTTTGACGGTGAGAAGAGGGTTGTGGGTGAGATTTCTGAAGAAGGAACGGTTGAGCTTATAATCCCTGTCACAGAATATACAAAGTTTAGACTGGATATTCCGGAAAAAAGTACGGTCAAGATAAAAAATATGACTGTTACTACTGTAAAGCCGGCGGATTGGGGATTCGACGGGCCGTTTGCCGAGACGGACGAG
>CAJTUQ010000047.1:10813-19135 GCA_910579335.1 uncultured Dorea sp.
AATACGGAGTTGACTTACGGGGCGGCCCATTCTTATTCACTGGCGCAGCTTCCTCTCATATGGGCGGAAATGGATGAAAAGAATGCGGCAGATAACCCGGAAGTATCATCTGCGGTTGAAAAGGGTGATATATATGTTTTTGACAATACGGATTTTGACAGGCAGGACAATGGGAATTATTTGCTGCTGAATACCGTTTATGACGGAACGGAGCCGGAAGATGTTGGCAGTACAATGCATAACGGTTTCGTCCGGCTGGGCACTTATGAGCATGGCGTGTTTACTGAAAAATACCGCTATGGAGTAATCTTCAAAAATGGAAGGCATGACTATTTGTTCAGGGTAAGCAGTGATTATTATTGGACGAAGGATAATATTAACGCAGTTTCTGTAGAGTGTCCGGAGGGGATTCGGGAAACGACGGTTACGGTTTTAGAAGGAGATTGATGATATGGAAAAACAGATTCCTGAATTTGAGGCGGTTGAATTTTTTGAAAAAAGAAATAAATACTGTTTATTGATTCCCTTGTTTAATGAAGGAGAACGGTATTTCAGTCAGGTAGAAAAGATGAAAAGCAGCGGCTTGTTCCGTAAAGTGGATGTGATTATCTGTGACGCCGGTTCCGACGACGGTACGACGGCACATGAATTTTTAAAGGATACGGGGCATCGGGCGCTTTTAGTGAGAAAGGGGAAGGGCAGATATTCCACAGATTTGAGGATGGGATATCACTGGGCTATTGAACAGGGATATGAAGGCTTCATTTCTGTTGACGGGAATGACAAAGACGGAACGGAAGCCATTGATTTATTTCTCAGAGCTTTGGACAAGGGGTATGACTATATTCAAGGGTCCAGGTATATAAAAGGAGGAAAGGGCGTCAATACGCCTTTTATCAGAGAGGCGGCCCTAAAGCTTATCAATGAACCGGTAATGACATTCTGCGCCCGTATGCACCTGTCTGATACGACGAATGGCTTTCGGGCATATTCCAGAAAGTTTATGCTGGATGAGAGAGTGCTTCCCTTCCGTGATATTTTCTGGGGTTATGAGCTTATCTATTACCTGCCTGTTCGGGCATGCAGGCTTGGCTTTAAGATATGCGAGGTTCCCGTTACCAGAACATACCCGGACGACGGTACGGTGCCGTCCAAGGTAGGAGGCTTCAAAGGGAACCTGTATCAGTTAAGCATCCTGCATCATACGATATGGCACCATTATGATCCGGATAGTAAATATAGATTTAAGGAGAGATAAGATATGTATCTTGTAGCAGGGGCAAATGGATTTCTCGGTTCTTATATGCTGAAAAATATTTTAGAGCTGACGGATGAGAGGATTCTTGCGGTAGCGAGAAATATAGACGAGGTAACAAAAGATGCGCGCATTGAGTGGGCAAGTTGTGATATCGCGGACTGGAAGAGCGTGGATATTCTGCTTGAGAAGATAAACAAGCAGGAAGATATCAAGGTGATATTTCTTGCGGCATACCATAATCCGGACTTGGTTGAAAAAAATCCCCGGACGGCATGGAATATAAATATCACGTCTCTTTCTTATTTTATAAATAAGCTTACAAATGTAAAATGCTTTTTCTATCCGTCTACGGACAGCGTGTACGGCGACAGCATCGGCTCCTATCATTACAAGGAGAAGGACGCACTGAATCCGGTGAACACATACGGGCGGCAGAAGGTAACGGCAGAGAATATTGTCACGGGATACGGGTATAATGTTGTCAGGTATCCTTTCCTGATTGCACCGAGCTTGTCTCCGGTAAAGAAGCATTTTTATGACGTGATTGCAAAAAACATTACAGAAGGCAGATGCATGGAGATGTTCCAGGATTCCTTCCGCTCTACTTTGAGCTTTGACACGGCGGCGGCGCTGCTTATCCGGGTGATGGAAAATTATACGCCGGACACGCCGAAAATTCTTAATATATGCGGAGACGACGCTTTGTCAAAATATGACGTGGGACTGATGATTGCGAAAAAGCTGGGCGTAAGCAGTGATTTGATTGTGCCGGTCAGCGCAGAGGAGACCGAAGGAATTTTTGAAGCTTCCAGGGCAAAATCCACGTTGATGGATAATTCCAGATTGAAAGAACTATTAGGACTGAGCGAGGTTAAGCTTGTTATTTAAAAAAGCTTTTATACTTACAAAAACAAAAGCGGCTTTAACTATTAGATGATGAAAGGAAAGGAAACAAATGATCATTACCCAGACGCCGTTCAGAATGTCTTTTTTCGGGGGCGGCACCGATTTTCCGGATTATTATAGGGAACATGGAGGCAGCGTGATATCTACGACGTTCGACAAATACTGTATCGTGTCGGTAAGCCACCTGCCCAGATTTTTCAAGTATACGAATCAAGTGACATACAGCAAGGTGGAGCGCGTCAAAAAGATTGACGACATTGAGCACCCGGCCGTCCGCAACGCCATGAAATATCTTGACATGCATGAGCTTCGAATCAATTATGAGGCGGATCTTCCGGCAAGGTCAGGGCTTGGGACAAGCAGTTCTTTTGCAGTCGGCATGCTGAATGCTTTTTATGCATTGAAAGGGAAATATGCGGATAAGAGAAAGCTTGCGGAGGATGCCATCTATCTGGAGAGGACGCTCTGTGATGAGAGCGGAGGGATTCAGGATCAGATTGCGGTAGCGTACGGGGGTTTTAACCGGATTGATTTTAATGCGAATGGATTTGAGGTCAGCCCGATTATTATTTCAACGGAGCGCAAGAGAATGCTGAATGACAATCTGATGATATTTTTTACCGGGTTTTCAAGGTTCTCCTCCCAGCTGGCGGCAACCCAGGAAAAGAGCATTGGCGACAAGCTTGCGGAATTGAAGGAAATGCATTTGCTTGTCGATGAAGCTCACAATGTGCTGACATCCAAGGGAGACTTAAACGAGTTCGGAAGGCTTTTGGACTATACGTGGAGATTAAAACGGGGACTTACGGACGAGATATCCAATGATTCGATTGACGGCCTGTATAAGACTGCGATCGAGGCGGGAGCAATCGGAGGGAAGCTTCTCGGCGCCGGCGGAGGCGGCTTTTTACTGCTCTATGCAGAGAAAGACAAGCAGGAAAGAGTAAAGGCCGCATTGAAGGATTATTTATATATTCCGTTTGAATTTGAAAATTCGGGAACAAAGGTTATTTATTACAATTCGGAGTTTTATGAAGTGACAGATGCCATCGATTAAGGAGGAATGAAATGAAAGCATTAATTACAGGTATTACCGGAATGGTTGGTTCACACTTATGTGATTTCCTATTGGAAAACACGGATTGGGACGTGTACGGCGTCTGCAGGTGGCGCAGCCCGCTGGATAACGTGGAACACCTTCTTGAAAGGGTAAATCATAAGGACAGAGTATTTTTTGAATATGCGGATTTGAATGACCAGGTATCTTTAATCACTGTGCTTCAAAGCGTAAAGCCGGATTATATCTTCCATCTGGCCGCACAGAGCTATCCTTTGACAAGCTTTACCGCCCCTGTGGATACCCTTAATACGAATATACTTGGGACATGCAGGCTTTTAGAGAGCGTTCGGCTGATGATGGAGCAGGATGGCGCTTATAAACCGGTGGTGCATGTGTGCGCTTCCTCGGAAGTATTCGGTAAAATCCCGAAAGAGAAAAAACCGGAGACCGGCATTCATGAGGAGTGTCCGTTCCATCCGGCGTCGCCGTACGCAATCTCCAAAGTAGGAACTGATCTTCTGGGCAGATACTATGCGGAAGCGTACAAGATGACCGTAATGACTACAAGAATGTTTACCCACACGGGGCCGCGCCGGGGAGACGTATTCCATGAATCTACATTTGCAAAGCAGATAGCAATGATTGAGGAAGGGCTGATTGAGCCGGAGGTTAAGGTAGGCAATTTAAAATCCCTGCGTACCTATGCGGACGTGCGCGACGCAGTCAGGGCTTACTATATGCTTGTGACGATGGATCCGGTTCCGGGTGAGTATTACAATATCGGCGGCTCTTATACGTGCGAAGTGGAGGATACCTTAAACACGCTGATTTCATTGTCTACTGCAAAGGATAAAATTAAGGTAGTGACGGATCCGGAACGTCTGCGTCCGATAGATGCCGACCTTCAGATTCCTGACTGCAGGAAATTTAAGGAGCACACCGGATGGGAGCCGCAGATTCCATATGAGCAGACAATGGAAGATTTGCTCAACTACTGGAGAGGAAGAGTAAAAAAGGGCAGCTTTCTGACAAGGTAAGATGGTGGGAAAAGGAGCGGTAACATGCTGATAGAGCGGTTAAATACGGATTTTGAGCACAAGGACGACAGAGGGACCCTAGTGCAGCTTGTAAGAAAAGGGTATTCTCAAATCAATGTAATCACATCCAAAAGCGGTGTTTTCCGCGGCGGGCATTTTCATAAATTAAATACGGAAGCCTTTTATATCATAGAAGGGAAATGTATTGTTACGGCCAGAAAGGACGGGGCGGAGGAAAGGCAGGAGTTTTCTGCGGGAGATTTCTTCCGGGTAGGCCCGTATGTGTCGCATGATTTTGACTATGTCGAGGATACGGTTCTGGTATCAATGTACAGTCTCGGCGTTGAACTTGACGACGGGAAGATGGACAGTTTTGTTATGGAGAGTAAATAAATGATGAAGTGCGTAATTATGGCGGGGGGAAAGGGAACCCGGATTTCATCGGTTGCGAGCGACATCCCCAAACCAATGATTCAAATATCAGGGAAACCTGTGCTGGAGCATGAAATCGACGGTCTCAGAGAGCAGGGATTTACGGATATTTTGATAACCGTTGGCCATTTGGGACAGATCATTATGGATTATTTCGGGGACGGCAGCAAGATGTCTCCGGCTGACGGGAAACCCTTTGGTGTGCGTATCGATTATTATTTTGAAAAAGAACCTCTGGGAAATGCAGGGGCTCTTTTTGAGATTAAGGATAAGCTTTCGGATGATTTCCTGCTTCTGAATGCGGATTCGCTGTTTCATGTAGATTTTAACCGGTTTGTTTCGTATCATAAAAAACATGGAGGACTGGCGACTCTTTTTACTCATCCGAATAATCATCCTTACGACAGTGGTGTTTTGATTGCGGATGATGAGTGCAGGGTGTTGAGGTGGCTTGCGAAAGAAGACGCAAGGCCCCGGTTTTACCGCAACCGGGTGAATGCGGGACTTCACATCCTCTCACCGAAACTGCTGGAAAAAAGGCCGGATACTTTAAAAGTAGATTTGGACAGGCAGATATTAAAGCCTTTGGCCGGGACGGGACAGCTTATCGTGTACGACAGCCCGGAGTATGTCAGGGACATGGGCACGCCGAAGCGCTATGAAAGAGTGTGCAGGGATTGGGAGTCGGGTCTGGTAAAAAGCCGGAATCTGGCAAACAAACAAAAGGCGGTTTTTCTTGACCGGGACGGCACGATTAATAAATATGTTGGATTTCTCAGGGACATAGAGGAATTTGAGCTGCTTGACGGGGCTGCCAGGGCGCTTCGTTTGATTAATGAATCCGGTTATCTGGCTATTGTGGCGACGAACCAGCCGGTAATCGCACGGGGCGAGGTGACAAAAGACGGACTGCGGATGATTCATAATAAGATGGAGACGCTGCTGGGTGCGGAAGGCGCCTATATAGACGCCCTGTATTACTGTCCACACCATCCGGATAAAGGATTTGAGGGAGAAATCCCGGAATTAAAGTTTAATTGCAGCTGCAGGAAGCCGAAGCCCGGAATGCTTTTTTCAGCAGCAAAGAAATACAACATTGATTTATCGCAAAGCTGGATGGTCGGAGATGGAAAGAATGACATTCTGGCCGGAATTGCAGCCGGCTGTAAGACGGCGCTGATAGGGGAAGGGGAGTATGGGCAGGATATGACCGTTTCCTCGCTGATAGAATTTGTAGAAAAGGTGGGGCTATGAAAAAGCTTACGTATGTGGATGAGATGACAAAGCGGTATCCGAAGCTGGCCGCATGTAAAGAAGAGATTATCAGTGCTTATTCTTTGATGGAAGAGTGCTACGAGAGCGGCGGAAAGCTCCTCATTGCAGGGAACGGCGGCTCTGCAGCCGACAGCGAGCATATCGCCGGGGAATTGATGAAGCGGTTTACAATTCCGCGTCCGATAGACGATGCGTATGCACGGCTTTTAATGAAAATCGACCCGGAGAGGGGCCGCCAGCTTGCGGCGAATCTGGAGAGAACGTTAATGGCAATTCCGTTAGTTGCGCACGAGGCATTAACTACCGCTTATATTAATGACGTGGACGGGCTGGGCGTCTTTGCGCAGCAGCTTTACGGCTATGGGAAGCGCGGGGATGTCTTTATCGGAATCTCTACGTCCGGAAACAGCCAGAATATTATAAATGCGACGGTAGTGGCAAGAGCGTCCGGAATTAAGGTAATCGGACTTACGGGCGGAACGGGCGGAGAGCTTGCGCAAATTGCAGACGTGTCTGTAGTAGTGCCGGAGAAGGAGACTTATCTGATTCAGGAAATGCACCTGCCGGTTTACCACTGCTGGTGCCATATGCTGGAGGAGCATTTTTTCGGGGAAGGAAAATAGGCATGATAGAATCATTTCAGAAAAATAAAAAGGGAATACTTATGATGATAGTATCGTCAATATGCGCCTGCGTCGGCCAGCTTTTATGGAAGCTGTCGGCAGTGGAAGGCATAATGATGATGCTTGCGGGGTTCGTTCTTTACGGAATCGGCGCACTGGTTATGATTGCTGCGTACAGATTCGGGAAACTGTCGGTATTGCAGCCGATATTAAGTCTGAATTATGTATTAAGCATTGTTTTGGCGGCATTGGTGCTGAAAGAGGAAGTTACAATTATAAAATGCATCGGCGTACTGGTGTTAATAGCCGGGGTCGTGCTGATAGCCGGGGGTGACGAGGAATGATGATATATTTTGTATTGCTGCTTGTTATGACCCTGCTTGGCTCTGTGGCGTCCCTGTCTTTAAAAAAGGCTTCCGGTTCCGGAAGTCTGATTGGCCTGCTTAAAAATGTAAATTTATATGTGGGGGGATTTCTTTACCTGTCTTCGGCGGTGCTAAACATCTATATCCTGCGGCATATGGATTACTCGGTCGTGTTGCCGCTTACTTCTATCACTTATATATGGACGATGATTCTGTCGTATATGATTCTGAAAGAGAAGATTACGAAAAAGAAGATTCTGGGGGTGTTTTTCATAATTGCCGGAGCGGTTCTGATATCTTTATAGGGGAGATTTTGTTATGGTGAAAATTCAATCACGGAAAAAATATTATATAGGTTACACGATAATATTTACTATGTTAAGTATTTTTGTGTACAGGTATTTTTTCGATGCAGGCAAATCTTTTATTTACAGCCAGGCCAATAATGACGGAGACGGCTTAATACAGCATTATACAGCGCTTTGCTACTATGCGTCGTATTTGAGGGATATAATAAAAACTCTTCTTTTCCAGCATAAATTTATTCTGCCGGAGTGGAGTTTCAGTATCGGATATGGTTCCAATATCCTTACTACGCTCCACTACTATGTAATCGGCGACCCGTTTAACCTTCCGGCAGTGCTGGTGCCTGTCAGATTTATGCCATATTATTATTCCTTTATGATTTTATTTCGCATGTATTGCGGGGGACTTGCGTTTTCTGCGTACAGTTTCCATATGATAAAGGATAAAAAGAAATATAATGAGACCGCGGTTCTTGCCGGTGCCATAATTTATGTATTCTGTCTGTATGGGATGAGCGCAGGGATTAAACATCCGTATTTTATTAATCCAATGATTTTTTCCCGCTGCTGTTGTTAGGCGTTGAAAAAATTATGAAAAAGCAGTCGCCCGCATTATTTATGATTACTGTTGCGGTAAGTGCCTGCAGTAATTTTTACTTTTTTAACATGCTGGTGATTCTTACGGTTGTATATGTATTTGCCCGTTTATTTTTCCGGTATGGATTTAGGGAACTGAAAAGGATGGGAAAGGACGTGCTGCATATATTCCTTTATTCCCTTGTCGGGCTTGGCACGGGGATGGTTCTTTTCCTGCCGGTTATGCTGACTGTTTTTCAGGACAGCAGATTTGGTAACGGCACTCCGCTGCAGATATTTTACGAAATGAAATATTACACTACGTTTCCGGGAAGCTTTTTATCTACGACAAGTGGAGGGAATTGGTGCCTGCTGGGATTTGCGGCGATCAGTCTGCCGTCGGTTATACTTATGTTCTGTAACAGAAAAACGCATAAACTGTTGTCGCTTGGATTTATAATATCCACGGTTATGCTTCTGATTCC
>CAJTUQ010000047.1:19145-20205 GCA_910579335.1 uncultured Dorea sp.
GCGGTTAATTATGCTTTAAACGGCTTCGCATATGCCGCCAGCCGCTGGGTTTGGGCATATGCTTTTTTGGTGTCTTATATCGTAGTGCGTATGTGGCCGGAATTATACAATATGGCATCGAAACATTTTAAGATAGTATTTTTTGCAATGCTTGGATTTTTTATTGTATGCATGTTTTTGGATGATTCCAGAACAGCAGACACGGCTTTCCCGCTGGTATGTGCATTTGCGTCCTTGTGCCTGCTTCAGACTAATTTAAATATATATTGGAAAGAGTCTATAGCGCTTATGCTTATTGCCGTGAATATAGCCAGCAATGGGGCATTTATATTTTCTTTGCAGGGACGGGGAGAAATAGAGGAATTTGCAGATTACCGTGAGGCTAATACATTGGTATTTGATTCATTTGACGACGCAGTTGCCGAGGCGTCTGCAAAAGACAAGTCGTCTTTTTTCAGGTACAGTCAGAGCCACTCTAATAATAACGCATCTTTATTAAGCGGACTGCATTCCTTACAGTACTATTGGAGCCTGTCAAATCATTCGATTATCCAGTCCAATGATGAATTGGGAATTTTATTATATACGCAGTATATGTATTATGATTTAAACTCGCGTACGCGGCTGACAAGCCTGGCAAACGTTAAGTACTATGTTGCGCCGAAAGGATGGTATGAGCGCGGCCCATATGGTTTTTCTTATATAGATACTTATCGGGCAGGGGGGAACGAATATGATGTATATGAGAATCAGGATGCTCTTCCTTTTGGATATACCTACGATTCGGTATTGGACGCCGCAGAGTTTGAGAGAAGCACATCAATTGAAAAAGAAGAGGCTATGTTCCAAAGTGCCTATATAGAGGAGGAAGATACCAAGATTCCGTTAGGGAGTCCTATATTGACAGGCAAACGAGTACCGTATACGATTTCCTGTAAAAATGATGATATTACGTATAAGGATCATTGCTTTGTCGTAACTAAAAAGGATGCATCTGCCGTATTGGAGTTTGACGGTATAAAGGAAAGCGAGACGGCGCTTCTGTTTCAAGGGCTGAAAT
>CAJTUQ010000048.1 GCA_910579335.1 uncultured Dorea sp.
TGACAGCCTTGGAGCTGGGAAGGAAAATCAGACAGAGAGAGCTTTCTGTTTTAGAGACGGTGAAAGCATTTCTCGCCCGTGCAGAGGATGTAGAGCCAAAAGTAAACAGCTTTATAACGATTGACGCAAAAAGGGCGCTTAAGCGAGCCGAGGAAGTGCAAAGGGGCATAGATGAAGGAAGATTTACGGGACCGCTTGCGGGAGTGCCTGCGGCTGTCAAAGATAATTTATGTACAAAGGGGCTGCTGACAACATGCGGTTCAAAGATGCTGAGTAATTTTAAACCGGCATTTTCCGCAGAGGCAGTCAGAAATCTGGAAAAGGCCGGCGCGGTTATTATCGGCAAGACGAATATGGATGAGTTTGCTATGGGGAGCACTACAGAGACTTCCTATTATGGGGCAACAAGAAATCCGTGGAATCTGAATCATGTGCCGGGCGGTTCATCCGGCGGCTCTTGCGCAGCAGTCGCGGCCCAGGAGATCCCCTTCGCATTGGGCTCGGATACGGGCGGCTCAATCCGACAGCCGAGCGCCTTCTGCGGAGTGGTTGGAATCAAGCCTACTTACGGGTGTGTATCCAGGTATGGGCTGATTGCCTATGGCTCGTCTTTGGATCAGATTGGGCCGGTTGCAAAAAATGTATCGGACTGCGCGGCAGTTCTTGAGACGATTTCATCCTATGATAAAAAGGACAGTACGTCTATCCGGCGGGACGAGTACAATTTTACAAGTGCATTAATTGATGATGTGAAAGGCATGAGGATCGGAATCCCGAAAGACTATTTCGGGGAAGGATTGGACGGCGAGATCAGGGATAAAATATTAAAAGCAGTGAAAGTGCTCAAGGAGAAGGGAGCCGTAGTGGAGGAATTTGATTTGAGTCTTGTTCAGTATGCGATTCCTGCGTATTATGTCATAGCTTCCGCGGAAGCCAGTTCGAATCTGTCTCGTTTTGACGGGGTGAAATATGGATATCGGGCAAAACAGTATGACGGGCTTCATGACATGTATAGAAAGACGCGCTCAGAAGGCTTCGGACCGGAAGTAAAGCGCAGGATTATGCTCGGCGCCTTTGTGCTTAGCTCCGGGTATTACGATGCTTATTATCTGAAAGCATTGCGCACAAAGGCACTGATTAAAAGAGCTTTTGACAATGCGTTTGAAAAATATGACGTAATTGCTGCTCCTGCGGCACCGGCTGCCGCGCCGGAGCTTGGGAAGAGTCTTGGCGATCCTTTGAAAATGTATCTGGGTGATATTTATACGGTTTCTGTAAATCTGGCCGGGCTTCCGGGAATTACTGTCCCGGTGGGGAGAGACTTAAAGGGGCTTCCGGTGGGGATGCAGCTGATAGGGAATTGTTTTGAAGAAAAGAAGCTGCTCCGTGCGGCGTATGCATTCGAACAGACGAGGAATTACGAGTCTCCAAAGATTTCCGGGGGATTAAGAAATGCGGCGTCCGGCAAAGCTATATGTATGGAAGGGGGCGGCAGACATGGCTAAGCAGTATGAGACGGTTATAGGGCTTGAAGTGCATGTGGAACTTGCCACGAAGACGAAAATTTTCTGTTCCTGCAGTACACGGTTCGGGGAAGCGCCCAATAGCCATACCTGCCCGGTGTGCACCGGCATGCCGGGTTCGCTGCCCGTACTGAATAGACAAGTCGTTGAGTATGCGGCGGCAATCGGGCTTGCAACAAATTGCGAGATTACGAGAGTGTGCAAATTTGACAGGAAAAATTATTTTTATCCGGACAATCCGCAGAACTATCAGATATCCCAGCTCTATCTTCCGATTGCAAGAAACGGGTATGTGGAGATTGAGACAGGAGAATCGAAAAAACGGATACGCATCCATGAAATGCATATGGAAGAGGATGCGGGCAAGCTTGTGCATGATGAGTGGGATGATACGTCCATTGTAGATTACAACCGAAGCGGAGTACCGCTTGTGGAAATCGTGTCCGAGCCGGATATGCGCTCGGCCGAAGAGGTACTTGCATATCTTGAAAAGCTGCGTATGATTATCCAGTATCTTGGCGCATCGGACTGCAAGCTTCAGGAAGGTTCTATGAGAGCGGACGTCAATCTTTCGGTTCGTGAGACGGGTAGTAAAAAGCTTGGAACAAGGACGGAGATGAAAAATTTAAACTCTTTCAAAGCTATCGCACGGGCGATAGAGGGAGAGAGACAGCGCCAGATAGAGCTTATCGAGATGGGAAAGCAGGTTGTCCAGGAGACGCGGCGTTGGGATGACAATAAGGAGTACTCCTATGCTATGCGCTCCAAAGAAGATGCGCAGGATTACCGGTATTTCCCCGAACCGGATCTTGTGCCGGTTGTAATTGATGATGCGTGGATTGAAAAAATCAAGTCGAGACAGCCGGAGCTTAGAGATGAGAGGCTTCAAAGATATAAAAAAGAATATGGGATTCCGGAGTATGACGCACAGATTCTTACATCCTCCATATATATGGCGGAATTGTTTGAGAAGGCGGCGAAGATTTGCAAAAAGCCCAAGAAAGTGTCAAACTGGCTGATGGTAGAGACCTTGAGACTTTTAAAAGAGCATGAGATGGAGCCGGAGGAGTTAAAAATTTCACCGGAGAATCTTGCAAAGCTGGTTGAGCTTACGGAATCAGGAACCATTAACAGCTCGGTTGCAAAAGAGGTCTTCGAAAAAATGTTTGAGGAAAATACCGAGCCGGAAAGCTATGTAAGAAAGCACGGGCTTAAGACAGTAAACGATGAGGGGACGCTTCATGCGGTGCTTGAAAAGGTAATTGCCGATAATCCGCAGGCAGCGGCGGACTATCGGGCCGGAAAGGAAAAAGCGCTGGGTGCGCTTGTAGGACAGACGATGAAGATGATGAAAGGGAAAGCACATCCGGGACAGGTGAACCAGCAGCTGAAAGAGATGCTTAGATAAAATACGATATAGACAGGGCGGCGGTGGTTGTGATACAATCGTGAAGCAATAGAAATAATATAGGCAGCAATGGCATTTATTTACAATATAGACAAGGAGGAGCGTTATGGGAGGTTTTTTCGGTGTAGCATCGAAAGAGGATTGTGTGTTGGAACTGTTTTACGGGGTGGATTATCATTCGCATCTTGGGACAAGGCGCGGAGGTATGGCAACGTATGGCGAGGAGGGCTTTAACCGCGCCATACACAATATTGAAAATTCACCGTTCCGTACCAAATTTGACCGTGACGTAGGAGAGATGAAGGGAAATCTTGGAATAGGATGCATTTCTGATTTTGAGCCGCAGCCGCTTTTGATTTGTTCCAAGCTTGGGAGCTTTGCGATTACAACGGTCGGCAAGGTAAATAATTATGACAAGCTGCTTAGCCAGCTGTATAATAATGCGCATTCTCATTTTCAGGAAATGACAAACGGACAGGTGAATGTGACGGAGCTGGTTGCGGCGCTGATTTGTGAGAAGGAAACGATTGTTGAAGGAATACAGTATGTGCAGGAGATCGTGGACGGCTCTATGACGCTGCTTGTGATGACGAAGGATGGAATCTATGCGGCGAGGGACCGTTACGGAAGGACGCCGCTTGTGGTAGGACGCAAGGACGGCGCATACTGCGTATCCTTTGAGAGTCATGCGTATATTAATCTTGGCTATATTGATTACAAAGAACTGGGACCGTCGGAGATTGCATTTATCACGCCGGAGGAGGTAAAGACTGTAAGCCCTGCCCGTGATGAGATGCGTATATGCTCTTTCCTCTGGGTATATTACGGATATCCGACCTCTTCTTACGAAGGGGTGAATGTCGAGGAGATGCGCTATAAGTGTGGTAGTATGCTGGCAAAGCGGGATGGTGATTCCGTGCATCCGGACATTGTGGCAGGCGTGCCGGATTCCGGAATCGCACATGCGATTGGCTATGCCAATGAATCCGGAATCCCTTATGCAAGGCCATTCATCAAGTATACGCCTACATGGCCGCGCTCCTTTATGCCGACAAATCAAAACCAGAGAAATCTGATTGCCCGTATGAAGCTGATTCCGGTTCAGGCGCTGATTGAGAAGAAGAAACTTCTCTTGATAGATGATTCCATCGTAAGAGGGACGCAGCTGCGTGAGACGACGGAATTTCTGTATAACAGTGGTGCAAAGGAAGTACACGTCCGTCCGGCATGCCCGCCTCTTTTGTACGGATGCAAGTATCTGAACTTCTCGCGTTCCAAGTCGGAGATGGAGCTGATAACAAGGCGGACGATACAAGAGCGGGAAGGGGAAAACTGTCCGGAAGAAGTGCTGAACGAGTATGCGGACCCATGCAGCTTAAAGTATGCCCAGATGATTGAGGACATTAGAAAACAGCAGAACTTCACTACGCTTAGGTATCACCGGCTGGATGATTTGCTGGCATCTATCGGGATAGAGCCGTGCAAGGTCTGCACTTATTGCTTTAACGGAAAAGAATAGTCAAAATTCCTCCTGAAGAGAAATCTTTAGGGGGGATTTTTTGCATTCTGTGACAATGTCACAGAATAATAAAAGGATGCGGACTATAATATAGTCAATAAGAGAGAAAAGGAGAGCAGTTATGAAAGTTTTGATTGTTGGCGGGGTCGCGGGCGGCGCTACTGCGGCGGCGCGGATACGCAGATTGGATGAGCAGGCGGAGATTATTGTATTTGAACGTTCAGGGTATGTTTCTTATGCCAATTGCGGCCTGCCGTATTATATCGGAGGAATTATCGAGGAGCAGGAGGAGCTGACGCTACAGACACCGGAAAGCTTTTTTTCGCGTTTTCGCATCGTTATGAAGGTGCGCCATGAAGTAACGGCGGTTAACCCTGAGAAAAGGACTGTATCCGTGAGAAATCTTAACAGCGGTGAGGAATTTGAGGAAACTTATGATAAGCTGCTTCTTTCTCCGGGTGCAAAACCTACGCTGCCTCGGATTCCCGGAACGGGTATTGAAAAGGCGTTTACCTTGCGCACGGTAGAGGATACATTCCGTATCAGGGAGTATATTGAAAAAAACCATCCGAAATCGGCGGTACTTGCAGGAGGGGGATTTATCAGTTTAGAGCTGGCGGAGAATCTTAAAGATATGGGAATGGACGTGACAATCGTTCAGAGGCCGAAGCAGCTGATGAAACCTTTTGATGCAGACATGGCTTCATTTATCCACGGTGAAATGAGAAGATGCGGGGTAAAGCTTGCGCTTGGACATACGGTAGAAGGATTTGAAGAAAGGGATGGCGGAGTAGATGTGCTTTTGAAGGACGAAGAGCCGCTCCATGCGGATATCGTAGTGCTGGCAATCGGCGTTACTCCGGACACCCGGCTGGCAAAGGAGGCCGGGCTCGCACTGGGGGTCAGGGGAAGTATTTTAGTAAATGAACGGATGGAGACTTCTGCGGCTGATATCTATGCAGTGGGAGACGCAGTACAAGTACAGCATTATGTCACAGGAGAGGATTCACTGATTTCGCTGGCCGGTCCCGCAAACAAGCAAGGCCGGATCGCAGCCGATAATATATGCGGCGGAGACAGCAGATATCCAGGTTCGCTGGGGAGTTCGATTATCAAAGTTTTTCATATGACTGCCGCATCCACCGGAATCAACGAGGTGGCTGCAAAAAGAGCAGGCATTGATGCGGATAAGGTGATTCTGTCGCCTATGAGCCATGCCGGTTATTATCCCGGCGGCAAGGTTATGACTATGAAGGTGGTTTTTGAAAAAGGGACTTATCGGCTGCTTGGAGCGCAAATCGTCGGATATGAGGGTGTAGATAAACGTATCGACGTGATGGCGGCGGCGATACATGCAGGGATGGATGCAGTCCGGCTTAAAGATTTAGACCTTGCCTATGCCCCTCCGTATTCTTCTGCGAAAGACCCGGTAAACATGGCCGGCTTTATGATTGAGAATATTTCGAAGGGAATTTTAAAGCAGTTTTATGTGGAAGATGTGAAAGAACTGCCGCGCGATAACAGTGTAACGCTTTTAGATGTGCGGACCGAGTTCGAGTATGCCAGAGGCCATATCGAGGGTTTCAAAAACATACCGGTAGATGACCTTCGGGAAAGAATTGGCGAGATTACGCCGGGAAAGCCTGTATACGTAATCTGTCAGAGCGGCCTGCGAAGCTATATTGCCGCACGTATCTTGGCAGGGAACGGATTCGACAGCTACAATTTTTCCGGCGGTTTCCGGTTTTATGATGCGGTGATGCATGAGAAATATCTGATTGAGGAGGCATATCCCTGCGGAATGGAGCGGTCGGGCCGTCAGGGTTAAAAAGAAAGACGGGGCATTCCGTTAACAGATATTTGACAGATGAGGCAAATATTTATATACTGTGTTAATGGCATATTTGTTTTAAGACTTTCATTAGATATATGCAAATCAGATATATGCGAATCGAAAGGAGAGGTTTCAGATGAGAATTGCAGTTACTTATGAAAACGGTGATATTTTCCAGCATTTTGGACGTACGGAACAGTTTAAAGTGTATGATGTTGACAATGGCAGAATCGTATCTGCCCAGGTCGTGGGAACTGATGGAAGAGGCCACGGCGCACTGGCAGAGGTGCTGAATGAGCTGGGGGCGGATACGTTGATTTGCGGAGGTATCGGCGGCGGCGCCCAGGCAGCGCTGGCAGAGGCCAAAATCAAGCTGTACGGCGGTGCGTCCGGGGATGCAGATGCGGCAGTGGAAGCTCTGCTGGCAGGTACGCTTAAGTTCCATCCGGATGTCCAGTGCAGCCATCACGGGGAGCACCATCACCATGAGGGAGGATGCGCAGACCACAGCCACGCTTGCGGCAGCCACGGCTGCGGTGCACATTAAATTCAACCGGCGCAGCGTAAGCTGCGCCGGTTGTGCTGTAAAGTTCTTATATCAGCATTTGCTTATCTTTTAAGCTTCAAACCATCTTTGAAGGCTTCTCCTACTCTTTCCCCCACTTTGTAATAACCATGTGTATACGGATCAAAAGCAATGGCATTTACCAGGGTCATATCAATCCGATCATCGACTATAACACGTTCATCTGCGGTGATGTTTACAACTTTACCAATTACACCGCAGCCATATTCATTATTTTGATATTCGATAAATTTACATTCTAAGCAGAGTGGAAATTCATTGATAATCGGAGCGTCAATAAGCTCAGATTTAACGGCTGTTAGGCCGCTGTTTTCAAATTTATCCGCAACCTGGCTGCCAGACACAACGCCAAAATAATCCGCCTCCACTACGTGGGCTGCATCGGCAATGCTTACAGTAAAAGCACCCCTTGTTTTAATATTCTTTACTGTTTTGTGTGTTTCAGTCAAATTAAGAACTACATTGCCTCTTTCCTGCATGGTTCCCCAGGCAGCATTCATGACATTAACGCTGCCGTCCTCATTATAAGTTGATACCATTAAGACAGGCATTGGAAAAATCCCTTCGGTTATATTGAGTTTTCTTCTCATTGTTGTTACCCCATTTCTTCTAAGAATTTGACGGAACTTATATCCTTATATATAACATAAAAAACACAAGTACTGTCTTATTAGAAAGGTACTATTATAAAGGAGAGTATAAAATGGTTAAGAATTATATTGAAAATGCCAATTTTGAAGACACAGGGTTCAGTTATACACTATCTCTTATATCCGGTAAGCATAAGATGGTGATTCTCTACTGTCTGATGGAATTTGAGGTAGTAAGATTTAATGAATTAAAGAGATACCTGAAAAATGTGACAGACAAGACACTCAGCAGTAATTTGAAAGAATTGGAGTCAGACTGTCTTATTATCCGAAAGGAATATCCACAGATCCCCCCAAAGGTGGAATATAGTCTTAGTGACAGGGGGAAATCTTTGATGGTTGTTTTGGATCAATTGTGCGTTTGGGGTGAAAACAATAGGAAGCATTATTAACAATTGTTTATTGGATAAGTGTTATCCTATATGGTATTATAGAAAAAAGCAGTCTGCACTATTGTGCGGACACAGACTATTTTACAGAAGGGATTAAGATTATGGGCTCATTTGTGGCGTTAAGGGATGTAAAGAAGATATACCATATGGGAGAGGTTGAGATTATGGCCGCGGCCGGCATTGATTTTGAGATAGAAAAAGGTGAGTTTGCCGTTGTAGTAGGGCCGAGCGGCGCCGGAAAAACGACGGTGCTCAATATACTCGGAGGTATGGATACTGCCACCGAAGGGGAAGTGCTGGTGGACGGGAAAAATATTGCGGCATATTCTTCTAAACGGCTGACGGCATACAGAAGGGATGATATCGGGTTTGTATTCCAATTTTACAATCTGATACCGAATCTTACAGCGCTTGAAAATGTAGAGCTGGCTCTTCAAATCTGCAAAAATCCAATGGACGCCAGAGAGGTGCTTGAGGAAGTGGGGCTTTTGGAACGGCTGAATAATTTTCCGGCGCAGCTTTCCGGCGGTGAACAGCAGAGAGTGTCTATCGCCAGGGCCCTTGCTAAAAATCCCAAGCTGCTTCTGTGCGATGAGCCGACAGGAGCATTAGATTATAATACAGGGAAGTCAATTTTAAAGCTTTTGCAGGATACTTGCAGGGAAAAGGGTATGACAGTTATTTTAATTACCCATAATTCGGCGATTGCACCAATGGCGGACAGGGTGATTAAGATTAAGAATGGCAGAGTTTCGAATATGATAGTAAACAAAGCCCCGGTATCTGTTGAGACAATTGAGTGGTAAGGCGGTATAAATATGGCAAAAAAAGCAACTCGCAGAGATTTTTATATGGAAATAAGAAAAAGCCCCGGAAGGTTTTTTTCTATTCTTTTTATCGTGGCGCTTGGGGTAGCGTTTTTTTCGGGAATCAGGGCTTCGGAGCCGGATATGAGGATTACTGGTGATTCCTATTTTGATTCTGCAAGGCTAATGGATGTAAAAGCGCTCAGTACATACGGGGTGACAGAGGAGGACGTTGAGGCTTTTGAAACGCTTCCGGAGGTAGAGATGGCGGAAGGCGCATACAGTGCGGATTTTTTATATAACCTGCAACAAGAGCAGCATGTGATTCATGTTATGGGCATACAGAAGGAGATGAACCGTTTTTCGGTGACTGAGGGCAGGCTTCCGGTTTCAGTGGGAGAGTGCCTTGCGGACGACGAATCCGGTTATAATATCGGAGACACCATCAAATTGGAGTCCGGTACGGAAGATGAGGTATCTGAAACTTTAAAAACAGACAGGCTGAAAATCGTGGGACTTGGGAACAGTCCCTGCTACCTTTCTTATGGAAGGGGAAGCACGGCGATAGGGACGGGGAGCGTGGATGCATTCCTTGCCGTGCCGGAGGAGACCTTTGATATGGATGTATATTCGGAAGTATATGTCCAGGTGAAGGGTGCAAGGGAATTAGTATCATTTACTGATGAATATGAGGATAAGGTAGAAAAAGCGCTGGACGCAGCAGAGACGCTCGCCGATGAGAGAGGAATCATCCGCAAAAAAGAAGTGGTTGATGAAGCGAACGAAAAGCTTGCCGATGCGGAGAAGGAGCTTGCCGACGGGAAGGCCGATGCGGAGGAGGAGCTTGCCGATGCGAAAAAAGAGATAGACGATGCCGGAAAGAAGCTTGAGGATGCCAAAAAAGAAATAAAGGACGGCAGAAAGAAGCTTAAAAGTGCAGAGAAAACATTAAAATCCAAGCAGAAGCAGCTGGATAAAGCGAAGGAGCAGTATAAAGCAGGCCGGAAGGATTTAAAAAAGGGCCGGAAAGAATACGAGAAGGGACTGAAGAAATATAAGAAAAAGAAACCTGCCGCTCAAAAGCAGATTAAGGAAGGCAGGCAGCAGGCGGCGGCGCTGAAAGCAGTGATTGATGAGGATGAAAAGACATATGGCGCACTGGCAGTTCAGATTGAGAATGTTACAGAGGAGCTTAAAAAGCTGGAGGAGCTGGGAGATAGCACCGCAGAAGCTGCGGTGGGTGAGATGAAGGCGCAGCTTGAGAAGCTCAAAGAGCAGGCAGGAGGCATGCGGCAGAAAATTACCGCCCAGCAACAGGCGTACGATTCAGCGCAGGCGGAGCTTGACAAGGCGCAGAAAGAACTGGATGCGGCAAAGAAGACTTTGGATCAATCAAAGAAGAAGCTGGATAAGGGTGAAAAAGAGCTCAAAGATGCGGCAAAACAGATTAAGTCCGGACAGAAAAAAATTGATGAAGGATGGAAGGAATTAGAGAAGCAGAAGACAAAGCTGGCTGACGGAGAAAAAGAGATTGCCTCCAATGAGGAGAAACTTGCCGATGCGAAAAAGGAATATAAGAAAGGAAAGAAAGAAGCAGAAGCCAAGATTGCAGACGGTGAGGAGAAGATTGCGGATGCTAAAGCAGAGATTGCAGATATCAAAGACCCCAAATGGTATGTGTATGATAGAAGTACTTTGGTGGAATACAGCGGATTCGGCGAAAACGCCGAGCGTCTGGGAGCGATCGGAAGAGTCTTTCCTGTGTTGTTTTTCCTTGTGGCGGCGCTTATCAGCCTTACGAGTATGACGCGTATGGTGGAGGAGCAGAGGACAGCTATCGGGACGATGAAGGCGCTGGGATACGGAAAATTCCAAGTGGCCTCAAAATATTTGGGCTATGCATTTCTCGCAACTGTTGGGGGCAGCATTATCGGAGTATTGATTGGTGAAAAGGTACTGCCTTTTATCATTGTGTATGCTTATGGAATCCTGTATCGTCATCTGCCGGAGATATTGGTGCCATATGACTGGAAATATGCGGCTATGGCATCCGGGGCGGCGGTTTTCTGTACGATGGCGGCAACCTTTTTTGCATGTTACCGTGAGCTTGAGGCGGCACCGGCAGTTCTGATGCGTCCGCCGGCACCTAAGAACGGGCGGCGCGTGTTTATGGAGCGGATTGGTATTTTGTGGCGGCGATTAAGTTTTACGTGGAAGTCTACCATCCGCAATCTGATGCGGTACAAGAAGCGTTTCTTTATGACGATTTTCGGAATCGGAGGCTGCATGGCACTGATGCTTGTAGGTTTCGGGCTTAAGGACTCCTGCTACGAGATTGCCGAGATACAGTATGCCGAAATACAGCTCTATCATGGAAGCTTGTATCTGGAGGAGGATATTACTGACGGACAGAGAGCGCAGATAAAGGAAGCCTTTGATAAAGAAAATGAGGTCCGGCAGTATATTGACGCCGACATGCAGAGTGTTACGCTGATAAAAGGAAAGAAAGAGCGCAGTGCCTATGAGTGCGTGTTTGCCTCTAAAGAAGAAACCCCTCTGTTTGTAGATTTCCATGACCGCAGGACAAAAGAGGGCTACGTTCTTACTGACGACGGTGCAATTGTCAGTGAGAAAACGGCGAAGCTTTTGGATGTGAAGGAGGGACAGAGCGTCCATATTAAAGACGAGGAGAATGGGAACAAGGAAATAAAGATAGATCATATCTGTGAAAATTATATGGGACATTATATCTATCTTACTCCTGCATATTATGAAAAGGTATATGGGGAGAAGCCGGATTATAACAGCGTGCTGTTTTCCGTGGAGGATGCAGAAAATGCCGCACAGATGGAAAAGATTGGGCAGAGGCTTCTTGAAAATGACGGAGTTTTGAGCGTGGGCTACACCCATGATATAGAAAAGCAGCTGGATGATATGTTAGGAAGCCTGAATCTTGTTATCATTGTACTTATTATTTCTGCGGGAATGCTGGCATTTGTTGTTCTCTACAATTTGAATACAGTCAATATTGCAGAACGGAAGCGGGAGCTGGCGACACTTAAAGTGTTAGGGTTTTTCAATCAGGAAGTCGGAGCTTATGTATACCGGGAAAATATAATTCTGACCTTTATTGGCGCACTGGTCGGGGTTGGACTCGGACGGATTCTGCATCTGTTTATTATAGAGACGGTAGAAGTGGATAATGCGATGTTCGGGAGAAATATCAATTTGCCAAGCTACATATACAGTCTGCTGCTCACTATAGTATTTTCAATGATTATAAACGGGGTCATGTACTTTAAGCTGAAAAAGATTGATATGGTGGAATCTTTAAAAAGTGTAGAATAGAGCCGGGGACAGATTTTTTCTGTCCCCGAATCCAATTTAGAAAACAGGTTACTTCATTGCCAGTCCGGAAAGAATAGATTTTACATGGTCGATTTCCTGCTGGGATGCTTTTGCCGCCGGCACGTAGTAGCTCTTTTCGCGTGCTACCTGGTAGAGCTTCTCCTGAGACATTTCGCTTTCATTGCGAATCTGTTTTAAGCATTGCTTGAGCTGTTTGTTTTCTGTCTGCGGAATCATCTCGCCGTAGCGGGTGAGTTCGCCGTTTACACCTGTCAAGGCGTCTGATACCATTGTCTTGTCGTCTAACATAATTTCCCTCCTATAAGAATTTCATCAAATCCTGTTTGTTTTTCATAGCTGAATTTGCAGCGTCCTGAAAAAGCTGTTTGATTTCAGGATCTTTTGCCTGTGCTGCATAATCCTGCATTTTGCAGTGGCATGTGTCAAAGCCGCCGATTAAGTGACGCAGATTTTGTAAATCAAGAACTGAAATTTCTGACATGGGTATTTCCTCCTTCATTTTCTTTCACGTTTAGTATGCGCCGTATGCTTAAAAAATATGTCTTTCTTTTTTTGAAGCTCTTACAAAAAGTAAAAAAAGGTTTTTCATTGGCTCGCTTTCCGAGTACATACATTCCGGATGCCATTGGACGCCGACGGCAAAGGGAAATACCGAAGATTCGACGGCTTCTATCACTCCGTCAGGAGCAATGGCCACCGTGCGGAGAGTTTCCCCCAAAGTCTTGATACACTGGTGATGGAAACTGTTCACTTCCGTAGTCTCTCCGCACAGCTTGTAAAGCAGGCTGCTCTTTGAAATGGAAATCTGGTGGCAGATATCTGAGCGGTCGACGGAAATCTGAGAGTGGTTTAGAGATTTCTCCTGACGCATGGAGATGTCCTGGTAAATGGTGCCGCCAAGGGCAAGATTTAAAACCTGCATTCCGCGGCAGATACCGAGCACAGGAAGCTTGAATGACAGTACCTGCTGCATAAAACGGATATGAAAGATATCTGTTTTCCAGTCGGTAGTTCCTTTTTCGGCCATAAGGTTTTCACCGAAAAGAAGAGGGGTAATATCTCCGCCGCCGCAGAAGAGAAATCCGTCGCATATCTGAAAATATTTTGTGGAACAGGTGTCTTTGCCGGAACATGGAATGACGAGTGGAACTGCTCCGGCATCGGAGACGGCTTTGATATAAGTGGTAGTTACGAATTGACGGTTTCCCTCGAAACCGCAGAATAAAATTCCGATGACAGGACTCATAAAAATACCTTTCTCATGTTATAATGTATGGAGCCTTACTTATTAGTTATGAGAGGATGCACGGTGATATGAAACTTATCGATATGCATTGTGATACAATTTGGAAACTTATGGATTTGGACAAAAATGGAGACTTGATGAAGAATCAGTGCAGCATCAGTATTCCGGGCATGAGACGGGCGGAAACGATGGCACAGTTTTTTGCCTGCTTTGTACAAGTGAAAAATCCGGCGGAAGGATACGAAGAGGGTTACAGGCATGTCCATGAAATGATTGACTTTATGGAAGAGCAGGTAAGAAAATTTCCAAAAGACATTGCCCTTGCTTATTCTTATACAGATGTTATAAAAAATGATGCGAAGGGGAAGATGTCCGCAATTCTTACAGTGGAGGAGGGCGGCATCTTAAACGGTGAGCTTAAGCGGCTGGAAGTGCTGCAGCAAAGAGGGATACGCTTAGTGACGCCTATGTGGAATTATGAAAATTGTATCGGATATCCAAACAGCACAGAGCCTTCTGTGATGCAAAAAGGGTTGAAGCCGTTTGGCATAGAGGCGGTAAAGCTTATTGGGGAACTCGGCATGATTACAGACGCATCCCATGCTTCTGACGGAACGTTTTTTGATATTCTCCGTTATGCAAAAGGCCCGGTCGCCGCATCTCATTCTAACTGCAGAGAGCTTAAGAATCATCCGAGGAATCTGACGGATGAGATGATACGCAGCCTTGCACAGATTGGAGGCGGCGCAGGCCTCAATTTTTACGGTGCGTTTTTAGGAACGGAAAACGAATCTCTGGTAGATGAAATGACGGCTCACATTCTTCATATGATTCGGATCGGAGGAGAGGAGTTCCCGATGATAGGCACGGACTTCGACGGGTTCGGCGAAATAGAGCGGCTTGATATTCCGAAGATTGAGAATATAGAAAGGCTATGGAACGCATTGAAGAAAAAGGGCATTTCCGAGCTCCAGCTTGATAAAATCTGGAGTGGGAACGCCCTTCGAATCCTTAAGTCTGTCTAAGGGTCTGTCTTTTGCCCTGCATCAAAGAACGGGATTGAAAAAATCTCTGACCTGTCCCAGAATGATATTCATCAGGCGGGTGCGTGCTTCCACACTCGCCCAGCCTACGTGGGGAGTGATAAATAGTCTCCGGCTGTCTTTAATAGAAAGCAGCGGATTATCAGGAGCCATCGGCTCTTTACATAGAACATCCAGGCCTGCGGCACAGATATCTCCTTGTTCAAGAGCATCGTATAAATCCTGTTCGGAGACAATAGGGCCGCGACCCAGATTGAGGAAGATACAACTTTTTTTCATTTTGGAAAAGGCGGTTTTGTCAATCAGATTTTCCGTATATTGGTTGAGTGGTGCGTGGACGGAGATAATGTCGGAGCGACGGTAGAGCGTGTCTAAATCTACTTGGCAATAGCCTTTCTGGGGCGCACTGCCGGACGGAGAGGAATAGATGACTTTGGCTTTGAAGGCTTCTGCAATGGAAGCTACCCGCCGGCCGATATTTCCAAGCCCTATGATTCCCCAAGTCTTGCCGCTAAGCTCATAGAACACTTCCTCAAAATGTGTGAAGATCGTGTCGTTGACATAATGGCCGTTTTTTACATAGCTGTCGTAATAGCGCAGCTTTTCAAGCAGATAGAAAAGCATTGCAAAGGTGTGCTGCGCCACAGATTCGGTAGAATACCCGGCCACATTTCTCCATGCGATACCCCGGCTATCCAGATAATTTTTGTCTAAATTATTTGTTCCGGTAGCGGTAACGCATACCAGCTTCAATTTTTCCGCCGTGCCGATGGTCTGCTTATTGATTTGGATTTTATTTATAATAAGCACATCAGCATCAGCGGCTCTTTCAGGGACTTCCGCAGAGGATGAAAAAGGATATTTAACCACCTCTCCCAGTTTGTCAAAGCCAGATAAATCTATGTCTTCACCGATAGTTTTTGCGTCTAAAAATACAATTTTCATAGTTCTTTCCTTTCTCTCGGATGGTATAGGAATAGTATAATATAACTTCTAATATTTTTACATATTTTTTGACATTTTTCCTCTTTTCAAAATTGGAAATTTTATGTTAATATGCTTTCCAAGAAAAGGAGTGATAAGCAATGAGAAAGAAAACAGTTATTTTTCGGAAAGTGGAGGACATGTTAGACTTTGTCAAAAAAGTCGAGAATTATCCATTTGACATGGATATGAAAAGTGGTCGTTTTACCGTTGATGCAAAATCTCTGTTTGGACTTTTGAATCTTGGGCTCGAAAAGAAGATTGAATTGAAGGTATACGACGAAGACTGCGATGCATTATTTGAAGACATCGCACCATACCTTGCAGCATAGTACAGTCAGTAAAATAAGGTAAATATATTTGCGGCCGGTGTGGGGAAAGAAAAGAATATTTACAATCTTTACAACTGGTTGAGCAAAGCGGCTCCTTGACGTATAATGGACGTTAAGGAGCTTTATTAATATTATTAACTGCCGGGATGGGCGGCGGGGAATTGTCAGGAGGAATTACGATATGATTTATAAGGAATTTCAGGATTTAAAATTATCAGCACTTGGAATGGGAACGATGAGGCTTCCTCTTATTGACGGCAGGGATGAGCAAGTCGATGAGGAAAAGGCGGCGGAAATTATCGATGCTGCTTTAAAAGGCGGTATCAATTATTTTGATACGGCATGGGGATATCACGGCGGAAATTCGGAACTTGTCATGGGAAGGATTCTGGAAAAATATCCGAGAGAAAGCTTTTATCTTGCGACAAAGTTCCCAGGATACGACCTTGCCAATATGTCCAAAGCGGAGGAAATCTTTGAGAAGCAGCTTGAAAAATGCAGAGTTGAATATTTTGACTTTTATCTGTTCCATAATGTATGTGAGATGAATATAGACGCTTACCTGGATAAGAAGTACGGAATTGACGAATATCTGGTAAAGCAGAGGGAGAATGGCCGTATTCGTCATCTTGGATTTTCCGCTCATGGAAGTTATGATGTGATGAAGCGCTTTTTAGAGAGCTACGGCAGCCATATGGAGTTCTGCCAGCTCCAGATTAATTATATTGACTGGAATTTTCAGGATGCAAAAAGAAAGGTGGAGCTTTTAAAGGAGTATGGAATCCCGGTGTGGGTTATGGAACCGCTGCGGGGCGGAAAGCTTGCCTCGCTTTCAGACGCAGATGAAAAAGTGCTTAAAGAGCTTAGGCCTAAGGAGAAGATTCCAGCATGGGCGTTCCGTTTCCTGCAGAGCCTTCCGGAAGTGAAAATGATTCTTTCCGGTATGTCAAGCTTAGAGCAGCTGAAGGAAAACATGAAGACTTTTGAGGATGAAAAGCCGCTGAGTGACGCAGAGATGAAAAAGCTCCTTGATATTGCGGACCATATGATAAACGGCGTTCCATGCACTGCCTGCCATTATTGTACGAGCCATTGTCCGAGCGGGATTGATATTCCGGCAATGCTTAAGCTCTACAATGAACATGTATTTACCGGAGGCGGATTTCTGGCTCCGATGACCATTCAGTCACTTCCTGAGGAAAAACGTCCAAGTGCGTGCGCAGGATGCAGAAGCTGTGAGGCGGTCTGCCCGCAGCAGATTAAGATATCGGAGGTTCTGGCGGATTTTGTTGAAAAACTGAAATCGTGACGTTATAATGAAATACATAAAAAAGCAGGTCAGTAAGGCTTTAAATGCGGATTGATGAACTGCCTGTAAGAAAGGGCAGAGGGAGAGAGGAGTTTTTCGTGAAGAGAGAGTTAGTAATTGTGCTTGATTTTGGCGGACAGTATAATCAGCTTGTGGCAAGACGAGTCCGTGAATGTAATGTATATTGTGAGATATATTCTTACAAAACCAATATTGAAAAAATTAAGGCGATGAACCCTAAGGGGATTATCCTGACAGGCGGACCGAACAGCTGCTATGAGCCGGGAGCGCCGACATACTCCAGCGAGCTTTTTAATCTGGGCGTCCCGGTGTTGGGACTGTGCTACGGCGCTCAGCTGATGATGCAGGTGCTGGGAGGAACAGTGGCGCGCGCGGGCGTAAGAGAATACGGCAAGACAGAAGTGCTGCTGGATAAGACGCAGTCGAAAATATTTAAAAATGTGCAGGAGAAGACGATATGCTGGATGAGCCATTTTGATTCGATATTTAAGGCGGCGCCGGGGTTTGAGATTACTGCCCATACTGCAGACTGCCCGGTGGCGGCGGCGGAAAATGAGGAGAAAGGGCTGTATGCCATCCAGTTCCATCCGGAAGTGCTCCACACGGAGGAAGGGACAAAGATGCTGTCCAATTTTGTAAAGAATGTCTGTGGATGTTCGGGAGACTGGAGAATGGACTCCTTTGTAGAAGAATCCATCCGTCAGATTCGAAAAAGAGTCGGGGACGGCAAGGTGCTCTGCGCTCTGTCGGGAGGTGTGGATTCTTCTGTGGCGGCAGTGCTCTTATCAAAGGCTGTAGGTGAACAGCTTACCTGCGTATTTGTAGACCACGGCTTGCTCCGCAAAAATGAGGGGGACGAGGTAGAGGCGGTCTTTGGGCCTGCAGGTTCCTATGACCTTAATTTCATCCGGGTCAATGCACAGCAGAGATTTTATGGCAAGCTGGCGGGCGTGAGCGAACCGGAGAGGAAGCGGAAAATTATTGGAGAAGAGTTTATCCGCGTATTTGAGGAAGAGGCCAAAAAAATCGGGACTGTGGATTTCCTCGTGCAGGGAACGATTTATCCGGATGTGGTAGAAAGCGGCCTGGGCGGAGAGTCGGCTGTAATCAAATCCCACCACAATGTAGGCGGCTTGCCGGATTACGTGGATTTCAAGGAGATTATCGAACCTTTGAGAGACCTTTTTAAAGATGAAGTGCGTAAGGCCGGATTAGAGCTTGGGATTCCGGAGTATCTTGTATACCGCCAGCCATTTCCAGGACCGGGGCTTGGAGTGCGTATCATCGGAGAGGTGACCGCTGAGAAGGTCAGAATTGTGCAGGATGCGGACGCCATTTACCGGGAAGAAATTGAACATGCGGGACTTTCAAGAAACATCGGACAGTATTTTGCTGCCCTTACGAATATGCAGAGTGTCGGGGTTATGGGAGATGAGAGAACCTATGACTATGCAGTGGCGCTGCGGGCGGTGAATACGATAGATTTTATGACGGCGGAGGCGGCGGATATCCCTTATGAAGTGCTGCAGAAGGTGATGAGCAGGATAATCAACGAAGTAAAGGGAGTAAACCGGGTATTGTATGATTTGACGAGTAAGCCGCCGGGGACGATAGAACTGGAATAGCGGGAATTTTAAATGGAGCAGTGAGAATAGAGATGTATTGTAACGGATCGAAGAAAGCGTTTTGGGGATACTGAAGTCAGAAAGGAAAACGACTATATGAGGTACGGTTGGATTGATGAGTATTTGCTTAATAAAGCAGGAGTAACCAAAGACCTGCAGAAGGATTGGAATTGGATTCGCTATCAAATCGGCGGAAAGATGTTTGCAGCGGTCTGTTTAGGTGAAAATGATGAGCCGTATTATATTACATTGAAACTTGAGCCGTCGGAAGGTGATTTCCTGCGGCAGCAGTATGAGGATATCATTCCCGGATATTATATGAATAAAGTACATTGGAATTCGATTAAGCCAGACGGGGAGGTTCCGGATGATTTGTTAAAGGACTTGCTAGATAAATCCTATTACCTTGTGCTTGGCGGATTTAGTAAGAAGAAGCAGCGGGAAATACAAAAGCTCCCTTAAAAAGGGGAACAGTAGAGTTGTGGCAATTGACTTATACTATCCATTGGCCTGCATTATGCAACTGCTTTTGCGAGTAAAATGAGCAGAAAAGGAAATCATCAAATTGACGGATACTTTTAATGAAGTATCGCTGCTGGAGTGGCAGAGTAACGTATAAGGGATTGATTACAGCCGAAAAGAGGACTTTAAGTATAATTAAATAGTCAAAATGCCGGATTTTGTGAAAAAAAGATTTGTCCGGTATTGACAAAAGCGACACTTGTGTCTTATAATTTTAAAAAGACATAAGTGTCGCTTTTTGGAAGGAGACTATAATTATGAAAGAGTTTCAGTTACGGTCATGGGAGATAGGGGATGCAAAAGCACTGGCGCAAGCCGCTGATAATTTCAATATCGCAAAAAATCTGCGTAATGCATTTCCAAATCCGTATACGCTGGACGATGCAATCTGGTATATCAATGACAGTATTGCCAATGAAAGAAAAGAACAAATCAATTATGCAATTGTAATTGACGGGCAGGCTGCCGGGGATATAGGGATATTTGTAAAGGATGATGTATATGAAAAATCTGCTGAGTTAGGCTATTGGCTTGCACAAAGTTATTGGCGCAAAGGCATTATGACAAAAGCAGTTCAAACAATTTGCAAAGAGGCATTTGCAACATTTGACATCGTGCGTATATTTGCCGAGCCTTTTGCGGATAATGCGGGCTCAAGAGGCGTTTTGGAAAAAGCGGGTTTTACATACGAGGGAACTATGCGCAACGGCGTTTACAAGAATGGAGAAATTCATTCTTACTGTATGTATTCTCTTTTGCGGGAGGAGTTTGTTGTCTGACATGGGGAGAAAGGGAACAAAAACCAAAGAAATAATCCGCTTCCAAGCATATCAATTATTTGCGGAAAAAGGATTTAAAGCGGTAACAATGACTGATATTTGTGAAAAAACAGGATTAAGCAGGGGCGGGCTTTATAGATATTATTCGGGAACGGGGCAGATTTTTTCGGAGATTCTTTCGGAAGAATATGTGATTGCAGACCG
>CAJTUQ010000049.1:0-4369 GCA_910579335.1 uncultured Dorea sp.
GGCTCCTTTCTTTATTTCTTCGTCAGATAGTGTTGAAGCTCGCATATATTTCTGGGTGCGGGCAGGCTGCGTTCAATGATTCCTTCTGCCTGCATATGGTGAAAGATGGACAGCAGCGCAGGCTGCTTCAAATGTGCTTTTTTTAGAAGAGCCTGGTCAGAAAAAAGCTCGGCAGGAGCGCCCTGTTTTAGTATCCTGCCTTGGTCAAACAGAAGGACTTCATCCGCCCAGCTATAAGCATGGTCAATGTCATGCGTCGCCATCATTACCGTGATTCCCTGTGCTGTGATGTTTTCTATGATATTGTGCACGATTTCGGTATAAAATGGGTCTAAAGAGGCGGATGGCTCATCCAGTATGATAAGTTCCGGCTCCATGACTAGAATGTCTGCGATGGATACCAGTTTTTTCTGTCCGCCGCTTAATGCGTAGGTGGGCTTGTGGGAGTAAGGAGTAATGTCAAGCGCATCCATAACCGTTGTTACCCTGCGGCGCGTCTCTTCCTCGGAACAGCCTAAGTTTAACGGCCCGAAAGATATTTCCTGACGGACGCCTGCAGCAAACAGCTGACGTTCGGGATCCTGAAATACAATGCCGACCTTCTGACGCAGAAAGAGCAGTTCCTTTTTGGCATAGCAAAAGGGACGGCCTTTGTAGTACAGCGTGCCGGAATCCGGCTTGTATATTCCGTTACAGCACAAGAAAAATGTGGATTTCCCCGAACCGTTAGAACCCATGCAGGCGATTTTCTGTCCGCGCTTTATCGTAAGGGACAGGCCGTTAAGAGCATGTGCGCTTTCTCCCTCGTAAGTATAGAAAAGATTGTCTGCTTTCAGCAGAATTTCCGAAGTTTCATCCGTATATTTTGTTCCGCTCATAATTCTATGCCTCCTGACATTTTAAGGGCTGCTGCCGCAAGGTAGAGAAATATCTCAAATACGGCGATGGAAAGGATTTCAATGCGCTTTGCCGGGAGGTTTTCGGAAAGAATCCTGAGCGTCCCGTCATAACAGCGGGCTTCCAGCGCATCATAGAGCGCAGATGAACGGCGGACGGACAAAATAAACACGCTGCCTGCCATGAAAACAAAGGATTTTCCGGCAGCGGCCGGGGAATGATTTCCAAGCCGTGAATGCAGGGATACTGTAATATCTGAAGCAAGATGCAGCATTACGAAGATGAACCGGTAAATCAGCAGCATCAGTTCTAAAATAAGAGCCGGGACATGTAGCTTCTTAAGCGTATTTAAAATATCCGTCACAGGTGTGCTCAGCGACAGGAAGTAAAGGCAGGACACACTGGAAAGAGCGGTGAAGATAAGCCGTATTCCCTGCCGTATTCCCCGGATGCTCCCGGTAATGTAATAGGAGCCGGCCGCAAAAGCGAATCCATCCAGCGGTGTTTTGGATATGTTGATAAAAACAGCCAAAGTGCTAAGAAGCAGAAACACAGCCGGCACTGTCATAAGCTTTATATAAGTAAGAAAGGGGACTCCTCCTTTTTGTATGGTGAGAAGTCCGGTGAGTACCAGTACCGGAAGTGTAATTGCCGGGGATTTGCTCAGGATACATGCAAACAGCGTCAGCATTGCAAATGCAAATTTTTCTTCTGCATTTACATAGCGGAGTTTTGAATGATAACATAGCTTATCTATAAGTATCATAGCTCTTCATCATCTCTGCCAAGCTTTCTTCGTTCATACAGCCGGCCCATAAAAAACGCAAGGATACCGACGCCGACGCCGGTTTGTATACAGAACAGGAGACTTTCGATTTCTCCCGGAATTTCCCCGCCGATGATGGATTCCAGGACAGGAGTAAACCAAGGCTCGTATGCCCCGTGTATTTCTTCTGCCATGACGCTTCCGGCGTCATCTGAGCCGCCGAAACCGGCGCCTTTTAGCAGGAAGAACGGTACTGCGGCAATCAGGATGGCAGCAATAATCAAAGCGGCAAATATTTTTTTTCGTTTCTTCTCCATGATTTATCCCTCCTTTATATATCCGACAGATTTAAGTTCTGGCTTTGCATAGGACTCAAGGCAGATAACGATTGCTGCTGTTAAGAGGCCTTCTACGATGGATAGAGGAAGCTGCGTCGGGGCAAAAACACCGAGAAATTTGATGGCGGAAGCAGGGATTCCTCCAACTTCCGATGGATAAGCAAAGGCAAGCTGGAAGCTTGTTATGCAGTATGTGAACAAATCGCCGGCAGAAGCGGCGACAAATACAGAAAGC
Organism: uncultured Dorea sp.; assembly: GCA_910579335.1. Classification (GTDB taxonomy): domain Bacteria; phylum Bacillota; class Clostridia; order Lachnospirales; family Lachnospiraceae; genus MD308. Next base: position 2,237 of record CAJTUQ010000049.1, read on the forward strand.
ATCCGGTTAAGGTTACATTTTCTGCACAGGCAGTAAATCCCGTATGTGATGAACGGACCGGCCACTGCCATAGAAAATGTATTGGCGCCCAGAGTCGTGAGTCCGCCGTGGGCAAGTAAAACCGCCTGAAAAATCAACACGATGATTCCCAGAATGCTGACGGTACAGGGACCGAAAAGTATGGCGCCGAGACCGGTGCCTGTCATGTGGGAGCAGCTTCCGGTGACGGAAGGGATTTTCAGAGATGAGATTACAAAAATAAATGCGCCGGACATGGCAAGGAGTGTAAATGCCCTGCGGTTTTCATCCAAAGTCTTTTTAATCTTCATAAATCCCGTCAAAAGGAACGGGAGACATAAAACACCCCATGCAATGCAGTAAGACGCCGGGAGATAGCCCTCCATAATATGCATTGCATTGGCTGCGGGATAGATTCCGGATCCGATGGAAAATATAAAAATTCCGGCAATCAGTTTTTTCTGTTTCTGAGTCATAAAGAATGCCTCCTTTGATTGAAAGTATGAAAAAAACACCTGATTATACTGCGTAACCACGTGTGAACTGTATGCAGGGGCAGGTCTTCTGACTCAGGCGTCATCGCAGCGCCCCGCCTTCCCGGTTTCCCAGTGGCATTTTGGGGCAGTGCCTGTTGCTGTCTTTCTCACAGCGATACATCTCTTCCATTACAGCGGCGCGACCGTACGGGACTCTCACCCGGTTTGTCTATTCTCCCGCCTGTGTGCAGTGCATGATCATGTATTAGCACGCGGGCGGGCACCTCACTGCATTCAATCTGTCTCTATCATACAGCAGGGAATACAGGGTGTCAATTTGTTCCTGTATAAAAAGTATTTATCGAAAAGTATTTATAGAATTGTAAATTTTACAGGATGTGATACACTGTTATCGTAATAAAAAGCTGAGAGGAGAAGATGGTTTATGGAATTTCAAAAAGTAATAGAGACGAGAAGAAGCGTGAGGAAATATGACGGGGAAAAGAAAGTGTCAAAGGACATGGTAATCGAGTTGATTGAAGCGGCGGTTCTGGCCCCAAGCTGGAAAAACAGCCAGACGGCAAGATATTACTGTGTGATGTCGGAAGATGGGATGGAAAGGTTTGAAAGAGAATGCCTGCCGGAGTTTAATGCAAAGAACAGCAGTGGAGCGTCCGCACTTATCGTTACGGCACATAAGAAAAATGTAGCCGGATTTGCGCCGGATTTTGAAACTCCCTCCAACGAACTGGGAAACGGATGGGGAATCTACGATCTTGGGCTTCAAAACCAGAATCTTGTGCTGAAAGCCGCCGATATGGGTCTTTCTACTTTAATTATGGGAATCCGCGACGCGGACAAAATACGCAGGATGCTGGATATCCCTGAGGATGAGCAGATCGTAGCGGTTATAGCGGTAGGGTATGGGGCGGATACGCCGAAGCGGCCGGCCAGGAAGAGCGTTGAGGAGATTGCAGAGTTCTTTTAGCAGAGGTGTGTTGCGATGTGCAGAAAAAAACCATATTTTCCCATGTTCGTGGACATATCGGAAAAAAGGATTGTTGTAATCGGCGGCGGGAAAGTTGCGGAAAGAAGAGTGGATACGCTGCTTAAATTTGCGGATGATATCACGGTTGTTTCGCCGGAGGTTTCGGAAGGGATCAGGCAGAAGGCAAAGGAAAAGAAAATACGGTGGATTCCGGAAGCGTTCTGTGCAGATGAAGGAGAGAGGAAAGCAAAGGAAGGAAGGCTTTCCGGCAATGGAAAAGATTTTTTGGCGGGTGCAGACATGGTGATTGCCGCCACAAGCGACAGTGCATGCAATGAACTGGTTATGAATATCTGTCGGAAACGTAAGATACCGGTAAATGTGTCTCACAAAAAGGAACTTTGTGATTTTTATTTTCCGGCGGCAGTGGTAAAGGACAATGTGACCGTAGGAATCACTTCCGGCGGACAAAGCCATGCGCAGGCGAGGAAAATACGCGAGCAGGTGGAGACTGCGCTTGAATAGAAAAGACAGATTATGACAGAGAGGATATGGATGAGTAAAAAGATACGGATTGGAAGCCGGAAAAGCAGGCTGGCCGTCATACAGACAGAAGAGCTGGTTTCCTATATAAAGCGGCAGTGTCCGAAG
>CAJTUQ010000049.1:4406-20004 GCA_910579335.1 uncultured Dorea sp.
CAGATTGTAACGATAGAAACGACCGGGGACAGGCGGCTTGATGTATCGCTGGAAAAGATTGGCGGAAAAGGATTGTTTGTAAAGGAGATAGATAGGGCGCTTTTAGACGGTGCGGTAGATTTGGCGGTGCACAGTCTGAAGGACATGCCTATGGAGGAATGCGGTGATATTCCGATCGTCGGTTTTTCGCAGAGAGAGGATGCGAGAGACGTACTTGTACTGCCGGAGGGAGAGGAGGCATGGGACGGCCGGGGAATTATCGGCTGTTCTTCTTTCCGTAGAAGGATTCAGGCGGAAAAACTCTTTCCGGACGCACAGTTTCGTCCGATCCGGGGCAATGTTCCCACCCGGCTTGAAAAGCTGGACGGTGGCGGATATGATGCGCTGATTCTTGCTGCGGCAGGCTTAAAGAGGCTTGGGTTGGAGAAGCGGATTTCCCGGTATTTTTCACCGGAGGAAATCCTTCCGGCGGCGGGACAGGGAATATTGGCTGTCCAGGGACAGGCAGGGAAAGATTATAGTTTCCTTGCGGGATTCGGCACTTTTGAGACGGCGATGGCCGCAAAGGCGGAACGGGCATTTGTAAGGAGCCTTGGCGGAGGATGTTCGTCGCCGGTCGCCGCCTATGCAAAGGTACGAGGGGGTGAACTTCATTTAAACGGCCTGTATTACCGGGAGCGGGACTATTTTTTCGTCATCGGGAGCAAGAGCGGCCCCGCACATGAGGCGGAGCGGATTGGAAGTTCGCTGGCACAGGAGCTAGCAGGCAGATATGGAGAAGAAACGATATAGTGACGCGCAAGAGGAGAAAATCATGGGAGAGAAAGAAATTGTACAATATGTTCAGGAAAGATTGTTTGAGCTTCAGGATGCAAAGTATAAAGAGTTTCATTCAAAGCTGATGCCGACCATTCCTAAGGAGTGTGTCATCGGCGTCCGCATGCCGATCCTTCGCAGATTTGCAAAAGAATTTGGGAAGATGGAAGAGGCAGCAGTTTTTTTAAAGTGTCTGCCTCACGAATATTATGAGGAAAATAATGTTCATGGGAGCCTGATTGCAGATATAAAGGATTATGGGCGCTGCATAGAGGAGCTTGATAAATTTCTCCCGTTTGTGGACAATTGGGCGACTTGCGATTTGATGTCGCCGAAGATATTTAAAAAGCATCTTCCCCTGCTGCTTGAAAAGATAGAGGAATGGATTGCGTCAGGCCATACCTATACCATCCGGTTTGGAATCGGGATGCTTATGCGTTACTATCTGGATGACGCATTTGACCTTTGCTATCTTGAGATGGTGTCCCAAGTGCATTCCGAAGAATATTATGTGAATATGATGAGGGCATGGTATTTTGCCACCGCCCTTGCCAAGCAGTATGATGCGGCGGCGCCGTTTATAGAAGATGGCCGCCTTGACCAATGGACGCATAACAAGGCGATTCAAAAGGCGGTAGAGAGCCGGCGCATTACAGATGAGCAGAAAGCATATCTAAAGACGCTGAAGATAAAAGAACCGCAAGGTTTTTAGCGGTGCGAAACGGCGGAAAACGGCGCATGCAACTGCCGGTTGACAAATTGACTGGCGTGATTTCTGGAGTGCAACTGTAAAAACGTGTATTCTGATTTTGTAAAAAAGCAAAGGAACTATCAGATGCAGAGTAAATAGACAGGAGGATTTCATATGATTTTGGCGGATAAGATAATAACACTGCGGAAAAAGAACGGATGGTCACAGGAAGAACTGGCGGAGAAATTAAATGTTACGAGACAGTCCGTCTCGAAATGGGAAGGCGCCCAGTCGGTGCCGGATTTGAATAAGATACTGCTTATGAGCCGCATTTTTGAGGTGAGTACAGATTTCCTTTTGAAGGATGAGCTGGAAGAGCAAAACAGCGGCGTGCAGGAACTAGAGGGCCATCAGGCCGGAGCGTCGGAAGAGTCGATTCCGGTGCGGAAAGTTTCTATGGAAGAGGCGAGGGCTTTTCTGGATATCAAAGAAAGAACGGCAGGAATGACTGCGCTGGCAGTAGTGCTGTGCATTGTATCACCGATGTGTCTCATTTTTTTAGCCGCGGCGCAGGAGACGGGAAAGATTTTAATTTCGGAGAATGCGGCTGCGGGAGCCGGGGTGGTGGTGCTGCTTTTATTTATAGCATCTGCGGTTGCAATGTTCATTTTCTGTGATATGAAGGCGAAGCGGTATGAATACCTGAATAAAATGAAGATAGAGACGGAATACGGCGTAACCGGAATGGTGAATGACCGGAAACAGCAGTATCAGGATACTTATACCCGCTGCAATATCATCGGAACCTGCTGCTGCATACTGGCGGTAATGCCTTTGTTTGCCGCTCTGATATTTACAGAGGATGATTTTATAATGTCGCTTGCCGTCTGCGTGCTGCTTCTTATCGTGTCTGTCGGCGTTTATTTTTTCGTCCATGCGGGAGTGCATTGGGAGAGCATGGAGAAGCTTTTACAGGAGGGGGATTATACGGTAGACAATAAGAGAGGCGAGACGGCATTTGAACCCTTTTCCGGAGCCTACTGGCTTATCGTGACGGCGGCGTATCTGGCATACAGCTTTTATACAAACGGATGGGGGATAAGCTGGGCTATCTGGCCGGTTGCCGGGGTGCTCTTTGCCGCGGTCAAGATTATTTTTAAGGCAGTGGTGAGGGGAAAGAGGGGGAAAGAATAATCGTTTTGGGACAATAAAAAGGAGATGCCGTGCATTCACCGGATTCGGCTTATGCGGCGTCTCCTTCTTCTTGTTTTTAAGTATCTCTAACGAATCAAAGCTTCGCCAGTACGGCTTCATCGGCCTGCGCTTTTTCCGTTTCGCCCATTAGACGGTAGACTTCCATGCGTTCCTTATACGCTTCTTTATAGTCCGGGTTTCGTTCAATAGCTTTTGTAAGAAGAGTGATTGCCTTTTCCAAATCATTCGTTTTTCGGCAGAGTACGCCATAGTGCTTGTAAGAATTTGCATATTCTGGGTCCAGCTCAATCGCTTTATCAAAATCGGCGGCGGCTTTGTCATATTCTTCCAATTTAATATATACATATCCTCGGTTGCTATATAGATTCGCCCATTCTGGTCTTAATTCAATTGCTTTATCAAAATCAGCGATGGCCATGTTATATTCCTCTAACTCACCATATGCAAATCCCCGGCTGTTATAGGCATATGCATACTCAGGATTTAATTTTATAGCCATGTTAAAATCAGCAATCGCATTATCATAATGTGAATTTGATTTGTCGAAATTCCCCCAGTTTAGATATGCACGTCCACGGTCGTTATAAAAGGTCGCATTGTTCTGCTGCATGCAGATTGCATTTGAGTAGCTGCGGATTGCTTTTTCAAATTGATTCAAATTACGATAGCGCTGCCCCTGCCGTCTGTAATCCCATGCGGTCATTTGATTCTGTTTTTCACGTTCTTTTTCCGAATCAATCGTGCGTTTCTGCATTTTTTCTATTTCTTGTTTAAAATCATTGTCGCTTTCATTTTCAGCACACTCTTTTTTTGCCGTATTTTCAAGCTCGGTCAGCTTTTTGTATTCTTCTTCATAGTTGGTGATTTGTGTGCTTATGCGGTTGTTCAAATATTCTTCCGCCTCATGGACGCCGATTTTATCAGGGAAAAGGGCATTTCCAACGGCGAGCATCGTGGCGTCGAAGCCTGCGGTACGGACAAAATACCCTTTTTTGTTTTTTATCAGATTCTGTATTTTGTCGTTGGGAATGCCGTGTTTTTCAAAGTAACACCAGTATATTCCGTTTTTCATCCGGATGTTGTCATCTTCTAAGAGATTCATCAGACTGTTGTCGCCCCCGCCGTATCCGATGACAATAGGGGTATAGTTTTGAAAGACGCTTGCCAGCACGTCATGCCATTTGCCTTTCAGCTCGTTTGTTTCCTCCGGCTGGTTTAGCGGGTCAAAAAATATTCCCCGGTGCACCTTTGCGATAATCGGCCGTTTGATATTGGAGTCTCCCGCATATTCCGCCAGGAGTTCATGGTTGATTACAAGGGGCTTGCTGTCCGTATATAAAAATAATGCGTCTTCCAGCAGGCTGTCAAAATTCGTCGTTATCACAAGGTTGCTTCCGCTTTTGTCCGTCAGCATCAGTGCCAAAGGGTGGTAGCCGAAGCCCGGATTTTTGCCGGCCATCACTTTTTCAAGGTAATGATATCCATTTCTGTGATTGGGGAAAAAGCGGAGCTTGTATATATCAAAATAGTATCTGCTTGGAAGCGGGGCGCCGGTTTTCTTCGTTTCCTCCCAATCCTTCTCGATATCTGCAAAGTCGTTTTCCAGATGGTCTTTCAGGTTCCTTGCGTTTTCTTTGACGACTTCCATCCCGGAGGATTCTTCCATTTCCTTCATCCATTGGGCTTCCAATGTAATGCCTGTGGGGATTCCGGAAGACACCGACGCGCCTGAGCCGATGATAAAGCAGAATCTTTCGGAATTGTCCCGTCCTTCTTTTATGGCTCTGATAAGCTGGTGTATGGATATAATTTGATAATCATCAATAATTTTTTCAGCCATAGTATCACCTTCTTCTTTTGTATTGCTTTCGTATCACATTATACAGGAAAATATTGTAAAACGGAATAAGAATACTCGTTATTTTTCAGATTTGATTGAATTGCTGATTTGTATATGGTACGATTGCAGGCATAGATATATTGTACGGGAGAACGGGTATGAGATTAAAAAACCTATTGATTGTTGTAGAGGACATAGAAAAATCCAAAGCATTTTACAGAGATTTATTCGGGATGCATATTGTCACGGATTTCGGGGGAAATGTAATACTGACGGAAGGGCTTGTCCTTCAGGAGCGCGGCCAGTGGGAGACGGCCATTGGAAGAGACGTCAGAAAGGGCGGAAATGATGCGGAGTTGTATTTTGAGGAATATGACTTTGACGGATTTCTTGCGAAGCTAAGGGACGGCGGACACCAGGTGGAAATCATCACGCAGCCTGGGCAGGGAGACGGGGGTAAAAAGGTCGTGCGTCTGTATGACCCGGACGGGCACGTGATAGAAGTGGCTGAGGCTTGTGAGTCACGGAGGAGGTTTTTATGATGGAAGAGGGAAGAAAAGCGGCGGATTCAATCGTGGAAACGGTGCATATCGTGCGTCCGAACCACTTGAATAATTCCGGCAGGCTGTTCGGTGGGATTCTGATGCAGTGGATTGACGAAGTGGGGGCGCTGGCGGCAAAAAGACACTGTCGGAAAAGCGTGACGACCGTGTCGGTCGATAATCTTCATTTTATCAAGGGTGCGTATCCGAAGGATGATATTGTAATTAAAGGTAAGCTGACGCATGTGGGAAATACTTCGATGGAAGTGAAGGTGGACACATATGTGGAAGATGAAAACGGAGAGCGGACGCTGATTAACAGGGCTTATCTTACGGAAGTTGCGCTGGGGCACGACGACAGGCCTGTGAGGGTGCCGCGGCTTCTGTTGGAGACGGAGGAGGAAAGGCAGGAGTGGGTGAAGGCAGAAAAGCGCAGAGAGCTTCGGAAGATCCAGAAAGCAGGAGGATTTTAGATGGCGGGGAAAGTGTGGCTTGTAGGAGCGGGGCCGGGAGACGCGGGGCTTTTGACAGTAAAAGGGAAGGCAGTGATAGAAAAGGCAGATGTCATTGTCTATGACCATCTTGTGGGAAATGAAATCCTTTCTTCGCTGGATGATAAAAAGAAACTGATCAATGTAGGCAAGCTTGCCGGTCATCATCCGATTCCGCAGGAGGAGATTAACCGGCGGCTTGTTGAAGAGGCCCGAAAAGGACAGAGGGTGGTCCGGCTCAAAGGCGGAGACCCGTTTTTATTTGGACGGGGCGGAGAGGAACTGGCAGAGCTTGGGAAGTATGGAATCCCTTTTGAGGTGGTGCCGGGAGTGACTTCGTCCCTGGCGGTGCCTGCGTATGGCGGAATCCCGGTTACGCACAGAGATTATGCGTCCTCGGTACATATTATCACGGGGCACAAAAAGCGGGGGAAGCAGGAAGAGACGGATTACAAGGCGTTAGTCAAAACAGGAGGGACACTGGTGTTTCTTATGGGAGTCACTGCCCTGCCGGACATCAGGGCAAAGCTTTTGGAAGCAGGGATGCGCCCTGATATGCCCGCGGCAATTTTGCAGGAGGGAACGACAGCGGGGCAGAAGAATGTGACGGGGACATTGGAAGAACTGGAAGATAAGGCAAGAGAGGCGCAGATATGTCCGCCTGCGGTTATCGTAGTCGGAGAGGTGTGCAGGCTTTCCGGCACGCTTTCCTTTAGGGAGAGGCTTCCGCTTTTTGGCACAAGGATAGCGCTGACAAGACCGAGAAAAGTGATTTCGGCTCTGGCAGAGCGGTTAAGGGACGAGGGCGCCGAAGTGCTGGAACTTCCGGCAATTGATACGAAAGAGCTGGAAAGCAATGAAAAACTTGCCGGATGCCTTGAAAGAATCGAAGAGTATGACTGGATCGTATTTACAAGCCAGGCCGGCGTGGAGGTATTTTTTGATAAGGCGCGGCAGGAGCGGGTGGACATCCGGAGGCTTTCGGAAGCAAAGTTTGCCGTTATCGGGGAAGGTACCCAGGCGGCGCTGCGCCAAAGGGGAATTTATGCGGACATGATGCCAAAGGTTTACGACGGGGAGAGTCTTGCCAATACGCTTGCGGACAGGGGAATACGAGGAGCGCGCATTTTAGTTCCCCGCGCTGAAAAAGGAAATGAGTTTTTAGTGCCTATCCTAGAGCGTGCCGGGGCCGCAGTAGAGGATATCCCGGTCTACCGGACAGTCATCCATACGGGAGGGACGGTTTCTGTAAAGACGGAGCTTGAGAAAGGAAAGATCGATCTCGTAGTATTTACAAGCAGCTCCACGGTAGAAGGATTCGCAGCCGCAGCAGAGGGGGCGTCTCTTTCAAAAATAAGGGCGGCCTGCATCGGCAGGCAGACGGCCAAGACAGCCGAAAAATACGGGATGCAGTGTTATATTGCAGAAAAAGCCACATTAGATGCGTTAACAGAGCTGATACTTAGGATGGAGCGATGCCAAAGTTCCAGTACTGGGGACGATATCGGAAAGGAGCCTATAAATTATGGTAAAAAGACCGAGAAGACTGCGGGGCAGTGAAACGATAAGAAAGATGGTACGGGAGACGAGAGTGGACAAATCTTCATTGATTTATCCTGTCTTTGTGAAGGACGGGACAGGACTTCGGGAAGCGATACCCTCTATGGAAGGGCAGTACCGCTACAGCGTGGACCGGCTGCCCTATGCGTTGGAGGAGATTTTGAAGTCCGGTGTAAGTTCTGTGATGCTTTTTGGGATTCCAAAGCATAAAGATGAAAAGGCGAGCCAGGCATATGCTGGAGACGGGATTATCCAGCGGGCGCTTCGCGAAGCGAAGAGGACATTTCCGGAGCTTTACTGCATTACGGACGTGTGCTTGTGCGAGTATACGTCGCACGGCCATTGCGGAATGCTCTGCGGCCGGGAGGTAGACAATGATTCTACGCTTCAGGTGCTGGCGGAGACTGCGCTTTCCCATGTGCAGGCTGGCGCCGACATGGTCGCTCCGTCAGACATGATGGATGGAAGGGTGGCGGCAATCCGGAGGGTTCTTGATGAGAACCGTTTTACGAATACGCCTATTATGTCCTATGCGGTAAAGTATGCGTCAGGCTTTTACGCCCCGTTTCGGGATGCGGCGGATTCCGCACCGGCGTTCGGCAGCCGCAGAAGCTATCAGATGGATTACCACAACAGCAGAGAGGGAATCAAGGAAGTGCTTCTCGATGAGGAGGAAGGTGCGGATATCGTTATGGTGAAGCCTGCGCTTGCATATCTGGATATGGTCGTGAAGGTAAAAGAGGCGACGAATCTTCCGGTAGCGGCCTACAGTGTCAGCGGAGAATATGCCATGATTAAAGCGGCGGCAGGAAGAGGGTGGATCGATGAGAGGAGTATCGTGTGCGAGACGGCCGTTGCAGCGTTTCGAGCCGGGGTGCAGAGTTATCTGACCTATTATGCGAAAGAGCTTGCAGGATATATGGATGAAGGACTTATTGGGTAGGAAGGAGAATGTTTGGCATGTTATCATTTGAAAGCGATTATACGACAGGGGCGCATAAAAATATTTTAAACCGTATGCAGGAGATAAATTTAGAGCAGCAGAAGGGTTACGGAGGAGACAAGATTTGTGAGAGCGCAAAAGAAAAAATCCGGAAAGCCTGCGAATGTGAGGATGCACAGATACAATTCCTCGTAGGAGGAACACAGGCCAATGCAATCGTGACGGCATCAATGCTGAAACGGTACGAAGGTGTCGTGGCAGCACGGACAGGGCATGTAAGCGTCCATGAGGCGGGGGCAATTGAGTATACCGGACACAAGGTGCTTGAAATCTGCGGACATGACGGGAAAATAGATGCAGGTGAGCTCTCTGAGTTTCTTAAAACCTTCTGGGACGACGGAAACCATGAGCACATGGTGTTTCCGGGGATGGTATATATCTCGCATCCTACGGAATACGGGACACTGTACAGCTTAAAAGAACTTGGGGACATTTCAGGCGTGTGTAAGGAGTACGATATTCCGCTGTATCTTGACGGGGCAAGGCTTGGCTATGGGCTGGCGAGTATGTCTGCGGATGTAACGCTTCCTGATATTGCGCGGTACTGCGATGCTTTTTACATCGGCGGTACGAAGGTAGGTGCATTGTTCGGTGAGGCGGTTGTATTTACAAAGAAGAATATGCCGAAATATTTTATGACGATGGTAAAGCAGCAGGGCGGACTTCTTGCAAAGGGATGGCTTTTAGGGCTTCAGTTCGATACGCTGTTTACGGATGGCTTGTATTATGAAATCAGTAAGAACGCAATTGACATGGCAGAACTGATAAAAAACGGATTCCAGAAAAAGGGATACAGATTTTTTATTGATTCCCCGACGAACCAGCAGTTTATTATCATGGAAAATGAGCGGATAGAGCAATTAAAGAGCAAGGCGGCGTTTAGTTTCTGGGAAAAGTACGACGAGAGCCATACGGTCGTGCGATTTGCCACAAGCTGGGCTACAAGGAGGGAAGACGCAGAGGAATTGTGCAGGATCATTTAGTGCGGCAAACGCAGCGGCGCGCTAAAAAAGACAGTCATGCAGGAACTTTATAAGCAGACTGTCTTTTTATTATATGAATACAGACTTTTTAATACAGACTTTCCAGCGACGCGAAAAATTCCGGATAAGATACATCTACGCACTGGCTGTCTTCAATTACTGTCTCACTGGAAGCGGCAAGCCCCGCCACGGCAAAGGACATGGCGATACGGTGGTCGAGGCGGCTTTGAATGTGTGCGCCGGACAACGGCGCGCCCCCTTCGATAATCATACCGTCATCTGTCGGGGTGACGGAAGCTCCCATTGCTTTTAAATTTTCCGTGACCGTGACGATACGGTTCGTTTCCTTTACCTTCAGCTCGGCGGCGTCTTTGATAAGGGTAGTTCCTTCGGCGCAGGCGGCCATGACGGCCAGAATCGGAATCTCATCGATGAGTGTGGGAATGAGCGCTCCTTCGATGTCGGTTCCTTTCAGAGCACTGGATTTTACAAGGATGTCCGCGCGCCCCTCGCCGCCCTCAAAAGAGCGGTTCACAAGAGTGATGTCCGCCCCCATAGATTCACACACCTTTAGGAAACCGGCGCGGGTGAAATTGGTGCCTACATTTTTTACAAGGATTTCCGAATGGGGAATCAGTAATCCGGCCGCAATAAAGTACGCTGCGGAAGAGATGTCTCCCGGCACAAGAATCTGCTGTCCGAAAAGCTCCCGGCACGGTTCTGTCTGTGCAGTGGCGCTGCCGTCCCTATGCATGGTGGAGGTCACGCATGCACCGAAATTCTGCAGCATGAGCTCTGTATGATTGCGAGACAGGGACGGTTCTGTCACGGACGTTTCCTCATCGGCATAAAGCCCGGCAAGAAGAATGGCGGACTTTACCTGTGCGGATGCGACCGGGGAATGATAGTGAATGCCGCACAGATTGCCCGGATTGATACGTAAAGGGGCGCAGTCATCGTGGTTGAGACTTGTGATGTCTGCCCCCATGCTGTTTAAGGGAGCTATGATTCTTGCCATCGGTCTGGAATTTAAGGAGGCGTCTCCGGACAATGTGGAAGAAAAGCTCTGTCCGGCAAGGATTCCGGCAAGAAGCCTTGTCGTAGTCCCACTGTTGCCGGTATCGAGTATGCCGTCCGGGGGAGTAAGCCCTCGAAGCCCTCTGCCGTGCACAAGAATATACTCTTTTTTTTCTTCGATTTCCACGCCCATCCGGCGGAAACACCCGATGGTAGAGAGACAGTCCGCACTTTTAAGAAAATGTGTGATTTCGGTCGTTCCCTGTGCAATGGAACCAAGCATAATGGAACGGTGGGAGATGGATTTGTCTCCCGGAATATCAATTTCGCCCTTCAGCCCGCAAGACGGCTGGATATATCTAACGCTCATATACAATATACCTGAATTTCTGCAGTAATTTTGCGGCCCTTTTGGAAGATGCCTCGTCATAAAATTCAATGCGCAGAACCCCTTCTTCAAATTCTCTGTTGTTTACAATCCCTATATTTTTTATGTTCAGCCCGTTAGAGGCAAGAATTGTTGCGATTGCAGCGATTCCCCCGGCTTCGTCAATGATGTCGCAGTATACGGCGTAAGCTTTTTTAATTGGGCCAGACGAGGCGGATGGAATCGCATTGCGGTAATTTCTGGACGAATCAAAATTCCTGTATAGGCTCTGCTCGTCCGAATCATCAATCAGTCTCTTGAAATCCTGCAGGGATTCGATGTAGCTGCCAAGAATTTCCGAGATGTTTTTTCTGTTAGAAAGGCAAATGTGCTGCCACATAGTGGGAGAGGAGGAAGCAATGCGCGTAATGTCCTTAAAACCTCCTGCCGCAAGATTTTTCATCAGTTCTTCCTTCGTATCATGATCCCTTATAAAGTTGACCAGGCTGGAAGCGATGATATGCGGCAGATGGCTGATGGCGCCGGTCACATAATCATGCTGTCCGTAGTCAAGGACGAGGGGAATCGCATGCAGGGTTTTGATAAATTCTTCAAAGCGGTTGATTTTTTCCTGCGAGACCTCTTTGGACGGCGTCAGGATATAGTATGCATTTTCTATCAGCATGGCCTTTGAATTGGAAAATCCGGTTTTTTCCGACCCAGCCATAGGATGTCCGCCGATAAAGTATTTACCCATTCCCAGAGCCTGGGCTTCCTCATTGATATTCGTCTTTACGCTGCCTACGTCTGTCAGGATGCAGTCATGGCTCAGGAAGGGTTTCATCTGTTTCAAATATGCGGCATTGCACACAACGGGCGCGCATAGGAAGATATAGCTGCACTGGCGGAAATTGCCGTCAATGGCAGTGGCCGCCACGTTGATAATAGATTCCTGCGTTGCAAGTGCAAGCGCTTCTTTATTTTTGTCAAAAGCTACGATTTCATAATCGGGATAATATTGGCGGATGGCTTTTGCAATAGAGCCGCCAATCAAACCCAGACCGATAAAACCTATCTTATGCTTCATGGTATTCCTCCCAAAATGACATGCTGACAGCGGATTTGCTGCATTTTTGTTTAACATTCTATATTCTAATTTCAGTTTTGTCAAATTCAGACATCCTTCATTTGTCCGGATTGATAAAGATACGCAAGCCACCGGGCGACGCCGTCTTCCTCATTAGATAAAAGAATGCCTGCAGCATGCTTTTTTAAATCTTCATGGGCATTTTCAACGGCATAGCTTTCATCAGCCAATTGAAACAGGTCGATGTCATTTTTCCCATCGCCGAATGCAATTATTTTTTCACATCCCAACAGTGACTTTAACTGCCTTGCAGCGTTTGCTTTTGAGGCGTTTTTCGGCATAATTTCCAGCCATTGCTCGTTTGTATAGAGATCGGTCTGATAGACGCAATGAAAGCTGCCCTTATATTTTTCATATAGCGGTTTCAGTTTGTGAGGTTCGTCTATACAAGTGATATAGAAAAGGTTTCCTGATTTTAGCTTGGCGGCTGAGTTTACTGCATTCGTACGAGCATCCCCTTTTCGGCTGTCAAGAAATTTCTGCATTCCCACGGTGCACAATTCAGGCACAAATGAAAATTTTTCTTTGCCGTCTATACGCGCATACACGATCGGATAAACCTTATTTCTAAACAAATCATCAAGCGCTTCATACACCGAAGCGTCAAAATAATTTGCAATCAGGATATCTTCCGTTACATTGTCGACGACAAATGCTCCATTGTATACAATCAGCGGAATTTTGACGGCGATTCCTTCTGCCGCTTTTTTAGCGGTTATCAAAGAACGGGCGGTTGCATAGGAAAAAAGCATGCCCCGTTCAGTTAAGTCATTTATCACAGTATTTGTAAATTCTGAAGTCCTCTCATTGTTTCTTAATAAAGTCCCGTCCAAGTCGGACACATATAAAGTTCTCATACTTTTTACCGTTTTTGTGCTGTTGATTTTTTGCATATATATTGTATCATTCATATATGAATTTTTTCAATACAATCCTGTCTTGCGAAGATAGCGACACCCGGCAGCCGCCTATGGCAAAGGAATCTTTCATTGGAGCTTTCCCGGCATTTGCAATGATGGAACTTTTGAATAAATAAGTTGTAATGTGAAAGAAATTTTAGTACAATGTGTATATGAGATTTTTCTAAATAACAAGGAGGCAGCTAAATATGAAAGTTTATAGAACGGACGAAATCAGAAATGTAGTTCTTTTAGGGCACGGCGGATGCGGAAAGACAAGTCTTGCGGAGGCTATGGCCTATGTATCCGGCGCAGTGAGCCGGATGGGAAAAGTCACGGATGGAAATACGATCAGCGACTTTGACAAAGAAGAACAAAAGCGTGAGTTTTCCATCAGTACGGCTTTGATTCCGATAGAGTGGGAAAAGGCTAAGATCAACGTGCTGGACACGCCGGGATATTTTGATTTTGTCGGAGAAGTGGAAGAAGCAGTGAGTGCTGCGGATGCTGCGGTTATCGTTGTATCGGGAAAAGCGGGCGTTGAGGTTGGAACGGAGAAGGCATGGGAACTATGTGATAAGTACAGCCTGCCGCGTATGATATATGTAACGGAGATGGATGTGGATGACGCCAGTTTCCGTCAGGTAGTTGAAGATTTGACAGAAAAATACGGAAAAGTGATAGCTCCTCATTTTTCTCCGATTCGCGAGGATGAGAAGTTGACGGGTTATGTAAATATTATTAAAAACGCCGGAAGACGCTACACAGGCATTGGAAAGAGGGAGGAGTGCGCAATTCCGGACTACTGTGCGGAGTATGTGGAGAGCTATCGCGAAAAGCTTCTTGAGGCGGTTGCAGAGACGAGCGAGGAGTTTATGGAGCGCTATTTTGCGGGCGAGGAGTTTTCCGTGGAAGAGATTCGCGCAGCCATGCGTACGGAGGTTATGGACGGCAGCATCGTTCCGGTTGCGATGGGCTCGAATGTCCAGGCGCAGGGAGTTGCGAATCTGCTGTCCGATATTGTAAGGTTTTTCCCAAGCCCTGATTGGAGAGAGTGCGCGGGCGTGAATCTTAAGACCAATGAGATATACGAGGCGAACTATGACTTTGCAAAAGCAAAATCAGCGTATGTATTTAAGACGATGGTTGACCCGTTCATCGGCAAATATTCTTTTGTAAAGGTATGTTCCGGCGTCCTGAAGGGCGACGACGTCCTTTACAATGCGACTTCTGAGTCCGATGAGAAGCTTGGAAAGATCTATACGATGATTGGAAATAAGCCGATGGAGGTGAGCGAGCTGTTCGCGGGCGATATAGGTGCGATAGCAAAGCTTGGCAGCACAAAAACTGGCGATACTCTTTCAGCAAAGACAATGCCGCTGCTTTTCGGAAAGACGGAGTATTCCAAACCCTATACATATATGAAGTACGTTACGGCGAATAAGGGCGACGAGGATAAAGTGTCGCAGGCGCTTCAGAAGATGATGGCGGAAGATATTACGCTTAAGGCGGTCAACGACAGCGAGAACCGCCAGACGCTGTTATACGGGATGGGCGACCAGCATCTTGAGATTGCGGTAAGCAAGCTTGCAGAGAGGTATAAATGTGCGGTTACCTTAGAGACTCCTAAGGTTGCGTTCCGGGAAACGATCCGTAAAAATTCCGACGTGGATACAAAATATAAGAAACAATCCGGCGGACACGGTCAGTATGGACATGTTAAGATGAAATTTGCATCATCAGGCGATTTGGAGACCCCGTATATATTTGAAGAGATCGTTGTAGGCGGAGCCGTTCCGAAAAACTATTTCCCGGCAGTGGAGAAGGGACTTCAGGAATCAGTTATCAAGGGACCGCTGGCAGGATACCCGGTAGTCGGCGTAAAGGCTACCTTATATGACGGCTCTTATCATCCGGTGGATTCTTCTGAGATGGCATTTAAGACAGCTACGATTCAGGCGTTTAAGAAGGGCTTTATGGAAGCGGGCCCGGTTCTGTTAGAGCCAATTGCGTCGATGAAGGTAACGGTTCCGGACGACTATACGGGAGATGTTATGGGTGATTTGAATAAGCGGCGCGGACGTGTGCTTGGCATGAATCCGGTGAGCGGCGGTTATCAGGTAATCGAAGCAGATATACCGATGACAGGGTTGTTCGGTTACTGTACGACTCTGCGTTCCATGACAGGAGGACGCGGAACCTACGAATATGAATTTGCGCGTTATGAGCAGGCTCCGTCAGATGTGCAGGAGGCGGAAATTGCAAAAAGAGCGGCTGAGGAATAAGGAAAATAAGAATTATTGAGCGAAAAGCAGATAAGAAAAGCCCAAGAGGGCTTTTCTTATTTTTATAAAGGTGCTATACTCTACTATGTTTAGTTTAATTTAAATATAAAAGAGGAACGAAGATGAAAATTGTAATTATTGGTGACGGTAAGGTAGGGCATAAGCTTGCTATACAGTTGTCAGAAGAAAATTATGATATTACTCTGATTGACCAAAATGAAGGAAAGCTTAAGGATGCTTTGAATAAGATGGACATTTTCTGTATTACGGGGAACGGTGCGGATGCAGAAATTATGAAACAGGCGGACGTGCCGCATGCCGATTTGGTGATTGCCTGCGCTTCTGCCGACGAGATGAATATGTTAAGCTGCCTTCTGGCGAGAAGGCTTGGAGCGAAGCATACGATTGCGAGGGTGAGAAATCCCATTTACTACAGGCAGATTGGGATGCTGAAAGAGGATCTTCATCTTTCTATGGCGGTGAATCCGGAGCTTGCGGCTTCCAACGAGATTGTGAGGGTGCTGTTGTTTCCTGAGGCCAGCAAGGTGGAGACGTTTATGAAGGGGCGCGTAGAGCTGGTAGAGTATGCCGTAGGCGGCGATCAGCCGCTGACGGATATATCCCTTGCAGAAGTTTACCGGAAATTTCAAATCAAGATCCTGGTATGTGCAGTCAAGAGAGGCAAAGAAGTGTATATACCGGACGGGAATTTTGTGGTGAGAGAGGGAGACCGCCTGCATAT
>CAJTUQ010000050.1:0-6687 GCA_910579335.1 uncultured Dorea sp.
CTGTGCCGTCCAAGTCATGGACGCAGGAAGATTCTCTTGCCAGAACAAAAGACTCTCCTAAAACCTCCTGCTCATAGACTCCTTGTGCAGTAAAATCCCCCAAAATCAACGTGTTTTCAAACTTTTCACTGTTCGGGCGCTTATTCCATGCCTCAATAGCCTTCGCTTCTTCCTCCTCAAATGCTGCAACCTCTTTTTCCACTTCACTGACTTTTATCTTATTCAGTTCCTCCAGCTTTTCTACTCCCTTTGTGATATCCGGGCGGGGATTCATAGACTTTATCCACACAACGGCAGCCCCCGCAATAAAAAGCACGACAACCATTACTATCGCCATCCTGAGAACCTTGTCTTCGCTATTCTGCCTTTTATACCTCGTCCTGCTTTCGCCGCTCTTCTTTTTTCTGTTCTTTGCCTGCTGATTCCGTGCCATAATCCCTGACTCCAATATCTGATATATAGAGTATTGTACTGTTTCTGCCGCTAAAAGTCAAATTATGATGCATTCTTACAAAAAGACTGCTATAATTCTCAAAGGAAGGAGTTTTATTATGATTGTACTTAATTTAAAAACCAAGGACTGCATGCAGCATCTTCTGCTGAAACCAACCTTTGATTCATTCTCTCTCATAGAGGGGGAGATTACTACTTACAATACATTCCACGTTAACGGATACATCCATAAAAACTTTTTTGAGGAAGCTCCGTCAAAAGAATATTCCTCATGGGGCGATCTGAGAGAATTTTGTTTTCAAATCATTCGGGGAAAACGGACACCTTTGAGTTTCCGCTTTATTCTTTCTCTGCCAAAAGAGAGCTTCAGGGATTTTCTGACAAAGCAGGAGCTATCTTCCTTCCGCCCCTCAGACGTCCAGGGGCTTTATCTGAACTTCAAGTATGACGGGACCTGCCTGCAATGTATAACAGGGATTTCTCTCAACATATTTACTATGGATAAAACTCTGGAAAACATCTGGGACAACTATGCGGAAAAGTTCTTTTTAACACAGGAAATCGGCTTTGAACACTCCTGACAATCGCTAAAACAAGGGCGGACATGAAACTGTCCGCCCCCGGCTTGAAATTTCTATTTATTCCACACTGCCAGTCCTAATCCGCTTTGTATACCCACAATGACTTGATCTGATCCTTAATCTTTGAATATTTCCACAGCTTATCGCTGTTTTTTTGACTGAACGGGTCATTTACCTTCACCTTGCCATTCTTATATTTCGTCAGCACGATAAAATGCCCCTGCTTTGTAAAATCTCCGGGGCCCACGCTGCAGATAATCGGATGTCCCGCTTTCAGCTCTTTCGAGACGAACTCCTCTGAGACGTCACCTCCGTAAGAAGTTATTCCCCAATGCTTACCGCCCTCGCTCATAAGCTCCCAGTACGTATTATTATTCTCGTCAATATACCCCTTCTTCTCGCTGTACCTTGCCACCTTTACCGGCGTTACGGTTGCATCTCCCGTCAGCCCGGAAATAACCATCGACATGGCCGTCGGCCCGCAGCCGCAGCTCGCAATAAAACCTGTCCCGTAAGATGCGTGCCCCCACC
The DNA here is from genome assembly GCA_910579335.1 of uncultured Dorea sp. Classification (GTDB taxonomy): domain Bacteria; phylum Bacillota; class Clostridia; order Lachnospirales; family Lachnospiraceae; genus MD308. The sequence goes on from CAJTUQ010000050.1 coordinate 1,566, forward strand.
GTTCATCCCACTGAAGGAGCTGAGGAATCTCTCCTTTTTTCAAATCATCACTCACGGTCTTTGCCGCCGGAAGATTCTTATTCTCCGCAAAATGCTCGACAAAATCAACGGTTTCTTTATTCTTTTTAAGGAGAGCCGTAATATCTTTCGGATACCCTGCCTGCTTTGCCTCTTCTCTCACGCGCTTTATTCTTTCTTTTGGCGTCTCGTTATCCGCCACAGTACCAATCGCTGACTCCTCCATATTCTTTACGGCATCGGCAGACACCTGCTCTTTTTTCTGCTCTGTCTTAGCAGCATCGGCAGCCGCTTTCTTTTTTTCAGCAGCCTTTGAATTATACGTAACTACAAGAACAATCAGTAAAATAACTAAAACGCCGCACATATAAAGCTGCCTTTTTACTTCCTGCCTTCTTCTGCGGTTTCTAATTCTCTGGCGTTCTCTAGGTATAATATGTTCTCTCATATCATCTTCCTCTCCTGCTCGCAGATTATTATACAATATACCTTTCCCGAATACAACTTTTAAAACTTATGATATTCTTAATTTTTCACCCTTTCCTTTGTTCCATCCAAGCCTCTTTTCTTGCCATTTCGAATCTTGTGTGATATATTTTTTTGTGTAAACATTTCAGGGGAGGTGTTCATGATTATGGTAAATACTTGGGACATTGCAATTCCAGAACTGACAGGCAGTGAGATGAGAAAAGCATACATCTGTCTTCCAACGTCCTATGGGGACGATGGCAAAAAGTATCCGGTTCTCTATATGTTTGACGGACATAACGTATTTTTTGATTCCCATGCGACCTTTGGGAAATGCTGGGGCATGAAGGAATATATGGAGCGTACAGGCACGCCGCTTATTATCGTAGCGGTAGAATGCAACCACAGTCCGGATTTCGGAAGGCTTAAGGAATACTCGCCTTTTGATTTTTCAGACCCCCAATTCGGAAAGATCACCGGCAAAGGTGAACTTACAATGAATTGGTTCACAAATACATTAAAACCGGAAATTGACAGAAAATACCGTACCCTTCCTTCCAGAGAACACACCTTTATCGCCGGAAGTTCTATGGGCGGACTGATGAGTCTTTATGCAGCCCTTGAATACAATCACATTTTCTCACGGGCAGGTGTTTTGTCCCCTTCTCTTTGGACGAATTTCCCGGAAATCGAGCGGCTCATACGGACTGCCCGCATCAAAAAGGATACGGTCATCTATATGGACTACGGAGAGGAAGAGCTAAACTCTCATCCCCGCCTGAGAACCTTGTTTAAACGGACCGCCGATATGCTGACCGACCGGCATATTCTTCTGACGAGCCGTATCGTTCCCGGAGGGACACACTGTGAAGCAAGCTGGGAAAAGCAGCTTCCGTTCCTCATACACACACTTATGTATCAGTAAAAGAAAGGTTAGAATATGAAAACAGACTACTTTAAAAAATACAGCGGCGCGCTTGGACAGGACATGGAATGCAAAATATACGGCCATGCAGGAAGGCCGGTTCTTTTTATCCCCTGTCAGGACGGAAGGTTTTATGATTTCGAAAACTTTAAAATGACAGACGCATGGGCTCCGTGGATTGATTCCGGACAGGTAATGGTTATTTCTATTGACACGATAGACAAAGAAACCTGGTCCAACAAATGGGACGACCCGCGCAGACGCATCTGCCGCTATGAAGACTGGATCCGCTATATTACAGACGAACTGGTCCCTTTTATACGGGATACGGCCAATGAACGGAACGGCTGGGAAGGCTATCCCGGCGTTATGGTTACCGGCTGCAGCCTGGGCGCCACCCATGCGGCGAATCTTTTCTTCCGCCGTCCTGATTTATTTGACGGACTATTGGCATTAAGCGGAATATATTCTGCCGAGTACGGATTTGATTACTATATGGACGGACTTGTCTATAATAATTCTCCGCTCCATTTTCTCCCCAACATGCCGAAAGACCACCCCTATATCGACCTGTATAACCGAAAAAAGGCCGTAATCTGCGTAGGTCTGGGTGCGTGGGAAATGCCTGATTCCACCAGACGGCTTCACCATATTTTAATGGAAAAGGGAATCCATGCATGGGTAGATTACTGGGGCTACGACTGTTCCCACGACTGGTACTGGTGGTACAAGCAGGTAGAGTATTTTGTCCCGTACCTTCTTGGGCAAATGCAATAACAATCCGGATCTGTTGCACTGTCTATATTTGCAAATACTAAGGAGAGCTTTTTATGAAAAACTTTATCTTTATCTCCCCGAACTTCCCTACAAATTACTGGATGTTTTGCAGGGAGCTGAAAAACAACGGAATGAATGTACTTGGTATCGGCGACCAGCCTTATGATGAATTGTCCGATGAACTAAGAAGCAGTCTGAATGAATACTACAAGGTAGACAATCTTGAAAATTATGAGGAAGTATACCGGAGCGTCGCATTCCTTATATTTAAACACGGCAGGATTGACTGGCTGGAGTCCAACAACGAATACTGGCTGGAACGCGATGCGAAGCTGCGTACCGAATTTCACATAACAACGGGCTTTGGCGCCCCGGATATCCCGCGTATCAAATTTAAATCAAAAATGAAAGAATACTACAAAAAAGCCGGCATCCCCACTGCCCGCTTCTGTTTTGCCGACACACTGGAAAACTGCAGAAAATTCATTGACGAAGCTGGTTATCCCATCGTCGCAAAGCCGGATAACGGCGTGGGCGCCAGCCATACGTACAAGCTTGAAAGCGACGAAGAACTGGAAAGCTTCTTTATGCAGAAGCTCCCCGGCATCCCGTATATTTTGGAAGAATTTATCGATGCAGAGGTAAACTCCTATGACGCCATTATCGATTCTGAAGGCAGGCCCATGTTTGAGACGGGGAATGTCACCCCTGATTCCATTATGGATATTGTAAACAATGAAGACAACTCTATTTACCATATTGTCAAGACACTTTCGGCAGATGTCAGAAAGGCGGGGCGGGCAGCCGTAAAAAGCTTCGGCGTCAGAAGCCGTTTTGTCCACTTCGAGTTTTTCCGCCTGTCAAAAGCGCATAAAGGCTTGGGAAAAAAAGGAGATATCACCGCCCTTGAAGTAAACATGCGTCCTTGCGGCGGTTTTACGCCCGATATGATTAACTTTGGCCATAATACCAATGTCTATAAAATATGGGCGGACATGATTGCATACGACCGCTCCACCGTACCAAAGGGCAGGGACGAGTACTGCGCTTACGCCGGACGCAGAGACGGCAAGGAATTTGTTTTAAGCCATGAAGAAATCCTGGAAAAATACAAAGACAGCATAAAGATGGCTGACCGCATCCCTGACGTGCTCGCCGGAGCAATGGGAAACCAGATGTACATTGCGGTTTTTTCTTCAAAATCAAAGATGAATGCATTTTATGACGACGTATTAAAATGTGTACGGCAATCCGGCAAAAAGTAGGATTCAAATAAGGGTTCCTCCGGCCTTTTCCGGAAGAACCCTTACTTTTTTGTCACAGATTATCAGAATCCAAAAGAATCGTAAACGGCCCGTCATTCACAAGGCTGACTTTCATATCCGCGCCGAATCGTCCTCTTTCCACAACCGGCACCGCTTCCCTGCATTTACCAATAATGTATTCATACATCTCTGACGCCATATCAGGCGCACCTGCTTCTATAAAGCTCGGCCGGTTCCCCTTTTTGCAGTTGGCATATAGCGTAAACTGAGAAATCAAAAGAAGCTCTCCTCCCACGCTGTCAAGCGAAAGGTTTGTCTTTCCCTGCTCATCTTCAAAAATGCGCAGCCCCAGCATCTTTTTCACCATCCTGTCAGCAATCTCCTTCGTATCCGTATCACTGACGCCAATTAACACCATGAAACCCCTGCCTATTTTCCCCAGCGTCTCGTCCCCCGCTCTTACTTCGCTCTGCGACACTCTCTGAATTACAAATCTCATAAAACATCCTGCCTTTCTTTTTTATTATATGATAGTTTCCTGTCCGGCAGCTGCGCCAGTACGATTGCCGCAAACATAAGTACACATCCGGCAGCTTCTTTGGCCGACAGGTTCTCCTTTAATATCACCCATCCCGCCAGCACGGAAAAGCAGGATTCCAGGCTCAAAATCAAAGACGCAATCGCCGGGTTTACATTTTTCTGACCGACGATCTGAAACGTATAAGCCACTCCGCTTGAGAGCACTCCGGCATATAAAACCGGCGCCCAGCTTTTTACGACTGCTCCAAGCTGCGGCGTCTCCAATATAAACATAGGGACCACCGACAAGATTCCGCATACAAAAAACTGGATACAAGACATCTTCACCCCGTCAGCCTTCGGCGAAAAATAGTCGATAACAAGAATATGCAGGGAAAACACCAGCGCACATAAAAATACCAGTAAATCTCCTTTTCCGACCGTAAACTTTTCTGTGATGCATAAAAGATACAGGCCCGCCAAAGACAACCCTGCTGCTATCCACACTTTTACGCCTGTTTTTTTATGCAGAAATACCCCGCATACCGGAACAATAATAATATAACATGCCGTGATAAAGCCCGCCTTCCCCACGGTCGTATACTGGATCCCCACCTGCTGAAGGCTGCTGGCGGCAAACAGCACCGCTCCACAGGATATCCCCCCCAGGAGCAAGTCCTTTCTCTCCTTTTGCCTCTTTGCCGTCTCCGGCGCTTTTCTCTCTGCCTGCTTTCCCTCGGAATCTTTTCCATTCAGCCGCCCCATAAGCCAAATACATGGGAGAAGCGCAGCGGCTCCTATAAAATTCCTCACTCCGTTAAATGTAAAAGGCCCCAGATGCTCCATCCCGACACTCTGGGCCACAAAAGCCGTCCCCCATATAAAAGCGGCCATCATAAGCATGATTGCATTTTTTGGTCTCATTCCCATCACCTCTTTAGCTACTAACTGAGATAGTATACCATATTTTTCTTTTGCGTGGTAAAATATTTGTGTATGAGGATGGTTATTTTGTGCAACACTATAAAACAGAGGTTCTTATGAAAAAATATATGCGATTTTTCTTTATCTGCGGTTTCTTCCTGTTTCTGAGCGAAATCTGGAAACAGTACTGCATCACTTATATAGTAAATAAAAACTGCTACGACTG
>CAJTUQ010000050.1:6746-19961 GCA_910579335.1 uncultured Dorea sp.
CTTTCGGACTTATGGGAGGAAGCTTTACTTTTTTTGATACAAGCGGCCTGCATTACCCTTACGCTCCTTTGACCGTCCACTCCTATCTGTGGCATATACTGCTTATCATTATCGGTATTACAGCGGGAATTTGCCGCAAAAAAAGCACCGCCAAAGAGTTTCTTGGCAGCGCTTTCTGCTATCTTGCCTGCTGCGCTGTCGCTACAGCGCTCAATATAGCTTTCCATTCATACGGAAATATCAATATGTTTTATATCAGTCCTTATTATGCCATGAGCCAGAAGGTGTTCGGCAATATCGCCGGCCTGACCGGAAACAATGCCGGAATCATCATCTATATCACTGCCAATCTAACCGGAGCCTATGTGATTTTCCGGATTTGGGCGCTTATTTTTCAAGCCCTCGACAGGAAAGAAAAAACCACGATATTTTTTGTATAATCCGCCAGTTCTGCTGACATATCCTCTGTTTCAGGATACTTTTTTTTACACCGACGATGCAATCAGCTCCATCTCCCCGGCAAGCTCCACCTTTCCGTACTTGTCCGGCAGGATAAAATGGTCCCCCTTTTTAATGACACGTCCGTTTACGATTCCGCACCCTTCTATGACACTTACATTCATAAAGGGATGCGTCTGCTCAAACTGCATTGCCCCGTCAAGATTCATCTTATATACTTTGTAATAATCACAGGAAATCAACTCCACCCACTGATTTTTCGGGACTTCTTTCACATTTTTCACACTGTCTTCCACAGGTTTTGCAGGAACCTCTATTACATCCATACTTTTTTCCACATGAAGCTCTCTTGGTTTTCCATCCTTAAGCCGTCCGTAATCATACACCCGGTAAGTGATGTCGCTATTCTGCTGTGTCTCTAAAATGATGCATCCGCCGGTAATCGCATGGACGCATCCCGGCTCTATCTGGATAAAGTCGCCTTTTTTTATACGTATCTTCCGGATAAACGCTTCCCACTGCCCGCCATAAATCATATCTCTCAGTTCTTTCTTCGTCCTTGCATTATGTCCCACTACAAGCTCCGCATCATCTTCGCAGTCAATAATATACCAGCATTCCGTTTTTCCAAGCGAGCCCCCTTCATGCTCCTTTGCATAATCATCATCCGGATGCACCTGTATGCTTAAATTTTCCTTTGCGTCTATCACCTTTACAAGAAGCGGGAAACGGTCCTCTTTTAAATTTCCAAACAGGTACCTCTCCTTTTCCCAAAGTTTGGAAAGCGTCTTTCCAACAAAACGGTTGTCATCTACCCTGTCGTCTCCGTCAGGGTGCGCTGAAATTCCCCAGCATTCTCCCACTTCATTTCCCGGAAGCTGATAGCCAAAGTCCGTGCCAAGACGGTTTCCGCCCCATACCATCTCCTTCAGCACCGGATTCAAAAACAAAATAGGCCTGGGCTTTCGGTTAATGCTCAAGTTCCTGCCGTTTCTTTCCATCACCTGCTGATACCAGTATGCAGAGTCCTTCACAGTCCTCTTAAGGCTTGCAAAGTCAACATATACAATGCCGAACCGTTCGCTATAGCCGCGCTCCCATTCAAAATTATCTAGAAATGTCCACAAAAAATATCCTCTGATATCAATTCCCTCATCATAGGCGCGCTGCACCTGGCTGATATGGGCATCCAGAAAGCTGATTCTGTTCTGGTCATGGACGCGTCCGTCCTCAGAAACCGCATCCAGTGCCGACATCCCATTCTCCGTGATAAAGATAGGTTTCCGATAACGCTCATATAAAAAGCGGCAGCCCCAGTACATACACTCCGGCATAACAGCCCACCCCACGGCCGTCTTCGGCGCTCCGGGCTTTTTCTCTAAAACTACCGGCTCACCCTGCGCATTTGCGCGGACTGCATACCCATTGTAAATTCCCTGTCCGATAAAGTCAATCGGCTCTCTGATAAGCTCCATATCTTCTTCTGAAAAATGCGGAAGAAACGCTGCAAATTTTTTTAGGCCTTCCTCAGGATACCTTCCGAATATAATCGGATCAAGATACCAAGATAAGTTCCATGCCCAGTTATCCATTTTCTCATAAAATCCGAAATATGCTTTCCGGGCCGCCCGGACATCCTCTGCTCTCTCTGTTTCCGGAACAGGCACGCCAAAGGTCGGCGCAATTCCCACCTTGACCGGCCCTTTTGCATACTTTCGCAAAGCCTTAACCGCCAGCCCATGAGCTTTCAATACATTGTGAACCATCTGAAATGACAGTGGAAGCGGAAGCTGATACCCCGGCGCATGGTTTCCCCTTACATGTCCAAAATTACAAAAACACTGCGGCTCATCAATTGTGATAAAATATTCGCAGATATCTGAAAAATTCTCGGCCGCTGCTTTGGCGTATTCCTGGAACCATTCCGGAGACAGGGAGGACACCCATCCCCCCTGTTCCTGAAGGCGCTGCGGATATTCCCAATGAAACAGCGTAATAAACGGTTCAATTCCTTTCCCTTTCATATATTGAATCATATCCCGGTACATCCTGACCGCATTTTCATTTATCCTACCGGTCCCTTCCGGCATAATCCGGCTCCAATTCAGAGAAAAACGAAAATGCCGGATTCCCATGTATTTCATCAAAGAAATGTCTTCTTTAAACTTATGAATAAAGTCGCAGCTTACATCGGCATCCGCTCCATCGGCAATCCGCCCCTTTTCCCTGACAAACCGATCCCAGATACACTCTCCTGCGCCCTCTGAGACATCCTTCCCCTCAATTTGATAGGCGCTGCTGGCAGCCCCCCATATAAAATCGTCCCGAAACATCCCGCACCTCCATAGGAAAATCCAAAAACAGCTTTTGCCAAAAACCCCGCCTCATATACTAACGCCGTCCGATTTTTACATCGGCCTCTCTCACTACACTGTGCTCTTTAATATAGTCCAGAATCTCATCTATCATTGTAAAAGCCAAAGCTACATAACTGTCCGCCGCCCCATAGTAAATGGCAATCCGGCCGCTTTCACTGTCATGGAGCGCAGCGCACGGAAAACAGACGTTCGGCACAAATCCCCGCTCTTCATACCATTCCTCCGGCGTCAGCAGAAAATTTTCACACCTATACTTCACTCTGGACGGCTCGTCAATATCAAGGATCGCACCGCCGATCGAATATACGTATCCATTGCAGGTGCTCGTTACCCCGTGATAAAACAACAGCCATCCCTCGCTTGTCTCAATGGGCGCGGCGCCGCCGCCGATTTTTACGGCCTGCCACCACTCCGGGGCCTTCCCCATGACATGGCGGTGTTTTCCCCAATACACAAGGTCCGGGCTTTCACTTATAAAAATATCGCCGAACGGTGTATGCCCGCTGTCAGACGGTCTGGACAGCATCAAAAAGTTTCCGTTCACCTTTCTCGGAAACAGCACCGCATTGCGGTTAAACGGAAGGAAGGGATTCTCAAGCCTTCGAAAAGTCTTGAAATCTGTCGTCTCTGCCATCCCGATCGCAGCCCCGTAAAAGTCTTGGCACCAGATTATGTAATAAGTATCTTCCACCTTCACAAGCCGCGGGTCATAGGCGTACATCGGCAGAAATGCCTCCCCGTGCTCATCCACAAATGGAATCCTGTCTTTCTTAAAATCCCAATGAATCCCGTCGCTGCTCTTTCCAAGATAGATAGAAGGAATCCCATTCATCTGTTCTCCCCGGAACACTCCAATAAACGCATCCTCATAGGGAATGACCGCACTGTTAAAAATCCTTGCCACCCCGTCGGCCGGATTGCGTCCGATAATCGGGTTTTCCGTATATCTCCACACCGGAGCCCCTTTCAAATTCTCTGGTTTATCCTGCCACGGCATATTGAAAACCGCCGGGCTTATCATCTTATATTTACTCATAATGCTGCCTCCTTTAAAATTTCAAGATTTTGCCGGATAAGCCCGCATCGCTGCGCCACGCACTCTACGGACCTGCCAGGGTCTTTTGGTGTATTGAACACATAATCCACAAGCTTTTCGAGCGTCGTTACGGCCACATGCACTCTTGTATCGCTCGCCGCATAGTAGATGCATACTTCCCCGTTTTCTTTCACAATCGCACCGTTTGTGAACACGACATTTGACACGTCCCCGACTCTTTCCCAATCTCTGGGGCCAAGCAGCATTCCCGAAGGTTCTGCAATAACCGTTGCCGGATGAGCAAGAGCGGTTGCAAACGCATAGATGACGTACCGAAGCCCTGCCGCTGTATTCCTAACGCCGTGGGCAATATGAATCCAGCCCTTCTCTGTCTTAATCGGCACTGCGCCGGCACCGTTTTTCGCCTCTGTGACAGTATGGTATTTCCGCCTGCTTGTGATGCGTTCCTCCTCAATTACCGCATGCTCTATATCATCGCACAGGCCGAAGCCGATTCCTCCGCCGGAGCCCGTATCGATAAAATCATCCATCGGCCTTGTATAAAACGCATATTTCCCATCTACAAATTCCGGGTGCAGCACAACATTTCTCTGCTGCGGGGAGTTCAATGTTTTAAGATTATCAAGACGCTCCCATTGCTTTAAATCCTTTGTCCTTACAATCCCTGCCGCCGCAATCGCCGCAGAAAGGTCTTCTGCGGACGTGTCCTTGCTCTCGGAACAGAACACGCCGTAGATATACCCGTCTTCATGCTTTGTCAGACGCATATCGTATACATTGGTCTCCTCCGGACATACGTCGTCAAGAAGGACCGGATAATCCCAAAACCGGAATCCTGATATACCGTCGTCGCTCTCTGCCACGCCAAAAAAGGACTTACGGTCGTTCCCCTCAATGCGGGCAATCAGATAATATTTCCCGTCAAGCTCTATTGCTCCCGCATTCATTACGGCGTTTACTCCTAAACGCTCCATAAAATACGGATTTGTCCTGGGATTCAAATCATAGCGCCAAGTAAGGGGAATATGCTCCCTTGTCAGCACCGGATATTTGTAACGGTCAAAGACTCCGTTGTAAAAATCTGACTTCTCATTTTTCCTGTTTAAAAGCTCCTCCTGTTTTTTTAATTCCATATAATATTTTTCATGCAGCATCAAAACTCCCTCCTTATCACTTCCATGCACATTCTTCCATTGTGGTACGGGCATTTCCACGGCTCCACAATCGGTTTATTTTCATACGGCCTTCCTTTCTCGTCAAGAAGCCAGTACCATTCCAACCCTTTTCTTTTATCGATCAGATGATTCTTAATAAACTGCCAGATGTCTTTTGCAGCTTCCAGATATTCTGTCCGTGATTTATCCTTTTGGAAGCCGTTTAAAAATCCGACTACCGCCTCTGCCTGCACCCACCATACGCGGTCGGTATCTACAACGCCTCTCTCACACTCATTTGCAAGAGAATGGCGGTTGTACGCCGTCTCATAAATTTGCTTTGTTAAATCCTTTGTGATCGGCGTCATTTTTTCCGTATACTCAGGATTTGAAATAATTTCCACGCCCCGGTCCACCAGCCACGCCGTCTCAATATCATGGCCATAGGAATGAAGGTCGATAAGGGAACGGTATTCTGCGTCAAAAAATACCTCCTGTCTGTGAAGAGTTGGATTGTAAATTTTATCTGCAATAATATCAAGCATCCACTCCAGACGTTCTTTTACTTCCTTTTTCCCCGTCACTCTGTAAAACTCGGTATATGCCTCAAAAACATGCAGCAGAGTATTCATAGTCCTCTCGGCGGTCACGCCGTTTTCCGATAGCTTGTCGTTTTCCACAGGGCAAAATTCCCTGTCAAACGCCTCCAAATATCCGTTCTCATCCCGGCATTTCTCCTCTATAAGCTCATATAACTCTTCTGCAATCCGGATACTTTCTTCATCTTTCGACGCATCATAATAGGATGACAAGGCATAGATTGAAAACGCCTGATTATATGTATGCTTTGCGGTATCCTCCGGTGTCCCGTCATACCTTACCGACCAGAAGACGCCTCCGTACTCCTTATCCAGGCAAAATCTTTTCAAAAACTCAAATCCATGTTCCGCCTCTGCCAGAAGGCTCTTATCCCCCAATATTAGACAGGCATTGGAAAAAAACCATATAATACGGCTGTTCAGGATGCACCCCTTAACCGCACATTCATCCACGACGCAGTCATATCCCATATACCCGTAGTATCCGCCGTATGTATCATCCCTTAAGGACTTCCAGAAAGGAATCATACACTGAATTAAATGTTCTTTCATTTCTTCTTTTAGCTTTTCCATCTCAAATTACGCTCCTTTCAGGATAATTGTTTTATTAGCTAATATATTAGCTAATAATATTTTATTTGTCAACATATTTTAATTAATTTTAATCATATTTTTACTCAACAAAAAACTGCCTGTTCCACAGACTTTCTAGTCCGTGGAACAGGCAGCAGTTTCAAATCCAATAGCACTCATATTCACAGCGAACGCACCGGCGGCCCGATTCGCCTTGCGCTCTCCCTCTCAATAAACCGGCCCGCAAGCATGAAAATTCCTGACGTACCTGATGTATAGGAAGCATTCCGGCACTTCTGCAGCATACTGTGCACGGCCCGCTCTGCCATCTCTTTTGCACCGGTTTCATAGGTAGTGATTCCGATACCGGCGGACTGTCCCGACATATAGTTGTCAAATCCCGCTACGGAGACGTCCCCCGGAACACCGTAACCGGCCTTCTCAAGCCTCGCAATCAACAAACCCGCCGACAAGTCACAGTTACAGAAAAAAGCCGTCGGCATGTCTTCTTTTGGAAGAATCAGCTCATCACTCTTATAAATCCTTCCGCTGTCAGGACTGCGGTCGTCAATCACCCAGTCCTCCTTCCATTCTGCACCATGCTCCATCAATGATTTCAGGTACCCCGAATACCGGTCGTCAATACTGCTGGTGGAACGCCTCGTCCCCACAAAACCGATTTTTTCATGTCCAAGCTCAAACAGATAATCCGTCATACGGCAGCCGCCCATAAAATTGTTGGACACTACACAATCGCACATCTCCCAGCCATTCGTCGTATCCAGGTTCACCATCGGCAGTTTTTTGCTCTCAATCAGGCGGTTTGCGTACCCGCCTTTAAAAGCGCCCAGAATAATCAGCCCGTCTGCCTTTCCCTCTGTCACCACCTTCGGAAATCCTCCCGCGTCTTCCTTCTCAGGCGAAATCACTTCAAGCATAGGAAAACAGTTCTGTTCAATTGCCTTTTTTGAAATTTCCTGATATAACAGCCAGTAAAAAGACTGATTCTCCTGCAGGTAGCGCTCTGCTGCGATTACTCCGATGGTAAAGCTCTCTTTCCCCGTCTGCTTTGCCTCTGCGGTACTCTTTCTATATCCCATCTCATCCGCCAGCCGGATAATTTTCTCCCGAAGTTCTTCACTGACACCTGTTTGGCCTGACAATGCTTTTGAAACCGTCACCGTGCTGACGCCCAACCGCTCGCCGATATCCGCCAATCTGACTGTTTTAGCCATGATTTTCCTCCTTAAACCAGCTACTATTCATCAACATTATTTTATCTGCATCACAATACCTTGTCAAATGCTAAATCAAGAGGTTCATCATCCCAAATAAATTCTGCTATTTTTCGGCTGTAAATTCACGCTGCAGCCTTTCAAGTCTTTCTTCGGCGCTCTTCATAGAGCCGCCTTTAACCCCAAAGTAAAATTTAATCTTCGGCTCCGTTCCGGAAGGGCGCACACAGCACCATGCCCCATCGGAAAGCTCATAGTACAGCACGTCCGAGTGCGGCAGTCCCGTTGATGCCGCCTCGCCCGTCAGCATGTCTTTCCTTGTATCCGACTGATAATCCCTGACCGCAAGAACCTGAAATCCGCCCAGCTCTTTTGGCGGCTCCTCTCTCTGCTTTCTCATCATTCCTTTCATCTTTTCATCCCCGTCAACACCTTTAAAGGTCAATGTTTTTAGCCCTTCTCTGTAATAGCCGTATTTTTCATACAAATCCGTCATAGCGTCCCAGAGTGTTTTTCCCTTCGTCTTATAGTATGCCGCCGCCTCGCACAAAAGCATAACCGCCACACAGGCGTCTTTGTCTCTTGCATACGTGCCCGCAAGACAGCCATAGCTCTCCTCCAGCCCAAACACGTAAGTATGGCTTTTAAGTTCTTCAAACAGCTTAATCTGCTCGCCGATATACTTAAATCCAGTCAGTACCTCTACGAGAGCCGTATGATAATCCGCAGCGATCGCTTTTGCCATTTCCGTTGTGACGATTGTTTTCACAAGCGCAGGGTTTTTTGGCATCGTCCCGTTTTTTTCCCGTTCCCTTAAAATATACTCCGCAAGCAGCATCCCCGACATATTCCCTGTAAAGCGCATATATTTCCCGGTCCCTTCATCCTTCGCATACACTCCCAAGCGGTCCGCATCCGGGTCGGTGGCAAGGACAATGTCCGCATCCATTTTTTCTGCAAGCCTTAGTGCCGGTTCCCACGCTTTTTCGTCCTCCGGATTGGGATATGGCGCCGCCGGGAAATTCCCGTCAGGAGCCCTCTGCTCCTCCACAACATAAACGTTCTCAAACCCAAGCTCCCTAAGAATGCGCCTCACCAAAACATTTCCCGCGCCGTGCAGCGGCGTGTACACGATTTTTATATCCTTTGCCGCTTTTTTAATGATTTCCGGATGGATGCTCTGCTCCTTAAGTTTTGCCAGATACAAATCATCAAAAGACGTCCCGATAATTTGAAATAACCCCGAAGCCCTGGCCGCGTCCTCTTCCATCGTCTTCACCTGCGAAAATTCTGTAATCTTTTCAACCTCATTCAAAATATTTCGGTCATGGGGCGGCGTAATCTGCGCCCCATCCTCCCAGTACACTTTATATCCATTATATTCTCCCGGATTATGGCTGGCAGTGATAACGATTCCCGAAATACAGCCAAGCTCGCGCACTGCGAAGGAAAGCTCCGGCGTAGGTCTTAAGCTTTCAAACAGATAGGTCTTTATCCCGTTCGCATTCAGGCAGACGGCCGCCTCCCTTGCAAACTCCAAAGACATCCGTCTTGAATCGCAGGCAATTGCCGTCCCCTTCTTTTGCCCTCCCTGAGATATAATATAATTTGCCAGCCCTTGTGTCGCCTGTCTTACCGTGTAGATATTCATACGGTTCGTCCCCGCGCCGATGATGCCCCGAAGCCCTCCCGTCCCGAATGCAAGCCTGCGGTAAAAACGTTCCTCTATCTCCTTCTCGTCGCCGCTGATTGCCGCAAGTTCCGCTCTTACAGACTCATCGAAATATTCATCCGTACACCACATATCATAAACTTCTCTGTAACCCATTGCCTCATTCTCCTCTGCATAAAATTATTTAACTAAATTTATCATTTTATTAGCTAAAAGTCAACTAATTTTTGTTAATTCATTTATTGCGCTCCAGAGAACATGCATCAATGATTTCTGTTCCTGCTGCATTTTATCATTGTCCGGAATGGCAAATGCTGACAGACTATCGTATCTTTTCATCCGTTTTTTACAATAAAAAATGCGGTGGGCGGGAATAACTCCGCCATCCGCATTTTTGGGTTTCAATCATTAAAATTAATTTCCGCTTCCAGTAATCTTTTTTATTCTACTCCAAGACCCGCACAAAATGATACAGCCTGCTCACCGCATCCCCCTGGGCAAAATCAATCACAAACCCGCCCTTCATCAGCATTTCCCCTGTATAAGCCTTTTCTGTCCCCTCCAGCCGATACAAAGCCTTTTCTTCTAATCCCAAAAGCTTAATCTTTTTGCCGTGAAAAGCAGGAATACACCGCACCTGGACAAAAGTCATAAGAGCCTCGCTCTTATCTTTGGCCGCCACAAGGTAACAATCATACTTATGATTTTCTCTGTACGATGCAATCCGATAATAATCGCCCTCTCTTATCAAGTCCTGATACTTGTGGTAATCCTGTATCTGTTTTGGTATCATCTCGCGGTCTTTTTCCGGAATCTTTGTAATGTCCAGCTCATAGCCAAAGGTTCCTGCCAAAGCGACATGCCCCCTTGTCTCAAACGGCGTAATCCGTCCTGTCATATGATTCGGGCAGTCGCTTACATGCGCCCCCATTGCAGACAGCGGGTAGATAAGCGCCGTCCCCTCCTGAATCACAAGCCGTTCTACGGCATCCGTATTATCGCTGCACCAAATCTGCGGACTATAGTAAAGCATTCCTGCGTCGAACCTGCCTCCTCCGCTGGAGCAATTTTCAAGGAGCAGCTCAGGAAATTCATTCACAAGGCGCTCCTGCATTTCATAAAGCCCCAATACATACCGGTGAAAGAGCTCCTGCTGGGAATCCCTGCCAAGCCAGCCGCTCCCAAGGTCGCTTAACTGCCGGTTCATATCCCACTTTACATAGGAAATGGGAGCGCTCCTTAGTATCTTCGCCACACACTCATATGCGTAGTCCACCACCTCAGGATTAGACAAATCCAGCACATACTGCGCCCTGCTCTGCGTTGCCGCCCTTCCCGGTATACAGATGGCCCACTCCGGATGCTCCTGATATAAACGGGAATCCGGCGAAATCATCTCCGGCTCAAACCAAATGCCAAATTCCAGCCCAATCTCCCTGACCTTTTTAACCAGATTCAAAAGCCCGCCTTTAATTTTGTCCTCATTTACCGTCCAGTCTCCCAGCGAGCTGTCGTCATTATTGCGTCTGCCGAACCACCCGTCATCCATGACAAGCATTTCAATGCCCGCCTTTTTCGCTTCTCTTGCAATATCCAGCAGCTTCTCCGTATCAAAATCAAAATACGTAGCCTCCCAGTTGTTTATCAAAACCGGTCTTTTCCTGTGAAGGTAAGGGCTGCGGATGATATGTTTCCGGTAAAAATCGTGGAAAGAGCGGCTCATCTTTCCAAATCCCTCCCCGGAAAAGGTGAGCACCGCCTCAGGCGCCTGAAATTCCTCCCCCTTACGCAGATTCCAGCAGAAATCCTCTCCGTTTATTCCCATAACCATCCGTACCGCATCATGCTGGTTTAACTCTGCCTCAGCAATAAAGTTTCCGGAATATACAAAATTCATAGCATATACACGCCCCTGCTGCTGCGTCGTCTGAGGCGTAACAAGCGCCAAGAAAGGATGTTCCTGATGGCTTGATTCCCCCTTTGCAGACGATACCATCTGTTTCCCATAGGCAAGCCTCCTCCTCTGAATGGTACGCTCTCTCGCCCAGCCGCCGGTCAGAGTAACCATCTCAAATTCCTCGTCGTCCATATCAAGACAGGCGGTAAGAACTTTCTCAACTTTAAGATGCTCTTCCCCCTCGTTGACAAGCCGGACATTTCTTGTAATCATATCATCCTCTTCAAAAACAGAATAGGAAAGAATCACTTTTAAGTTCAGCACCTTGTCCATACACACGATTTCTAACGTATCCGTCTCGTCCTCTGTTCCAAAAGATGCCGGAAGGCCGTTAAGCTTCGGCTTGCCTTTTTGGATATTATGTGAATCATATAAAATCTCACATCCACGGCACCCCGTCTCGCCCCTGACATCAAGGCAGCTCTCTCTATAGTCCCCGATTCCTCCCGTGGGATACTCCGTCGGGAAAAAATCAAGAAAAGAAGACTTCTCCCTCGGCGTTACTGCCGGCGTATAGGGATGCTCCCCGGTACGCAGCAGATATGCGCCGTCTGCGCTCTCCATATACTCCCCGTAATAAACATGTCCCACATATCCTTCAGGCGTCAGCCCAATCATATATGTAGTGTTCTTTGTATCCAGCTTGAATATCTTATGCTCCTCATAATATCTAACCGCCATCTTTTGCCCTCCACCTGTTATTTTTCATCAATACGACGAATTTATCATCATTCCATTTCAATGTCAACCTATTTTTCTCACACTTTTCCTAATCATTTAACCGACTGCTTTCTTCTCAAACAATGGTTGAAAAAATAACAGTTTTCGGCAATAATAGATAATAGAAGACTAAAAATATATCAGGAGGATTAACTGCCATGATTACAGAACGCATTTTAAAATATCCAGGGTTTCTCTACGAAGTGAAAGGAACCTGCTATTTTTTAGGAAAGTGGATCTGCAGAGAATGTACGGACGAGGATGCTGCCGACTGCTTATTTATGTACCGCATGAGCCGAACTGCCGGCGAGGAGCCGGAAACTAACATGTACTTCCAAAAAACCCGCGCTTTTGCTGACTTTGCTTTAGAAGTTCCCTACAATCCGGCAAAAATAAAAGAAGATCTAACCGCACTCCTTGACGGACTGTCTGATGCCGAAACCGCCTCTTTGACAAAACAGATGGATGACTTTGAAAAAGATTGCCGGAAATACTGCGGCAGGCTATAAAACGGAGAAAAAAGACTGTTTTAACTTATTCGCTCTTCTCCGCTTTCATCAAATAGTGCGTCAAAATAGAGCCAATGGAATTTCCTGCAATTACACAGAGGAATTTTCCTGCATTTGCCGCACTAAAATTAATAGCAAGGTATGGAAAATCCGCAATACAGTGTTCATATCCTGACAGAATAAACACCATAATGCAGAAAACAGTAATTACCGTATTTTTACAATATACCGCAACAAACATAAGCACGCCGCAAAAGCATCCGAAGATAAACATGGAAAGATAGCCTGCGGAAAATTTACTGTCCGACACCGTCAAAAGCTTTTCCATCACTTCACTTTTCTGAGATGCGATAGCCAGTACCGGGAGCAGCACCCCCGCAAGATTTCCCAAAAGCATCGTTCCCAAATCCCGCACCGGTACTGTTTTTATAAATCCGATTTTTCCTGTATAAAGTTTTAACCCGCAATGGATAATCGTAAGAAGCGCAAGAGAAAAAAGCATTGCCCCCACGTAGCGGTTCTTTGACACCGTATTAATCACGACTCCGATTCCAACCAATATCCCGCTTAAAACTGACTGCCTGATTATTGTATCCATAATATATTCTCCTAAGTATTTATAAGCTTAATGCCAAAATCTTATCAATAATGCAAGCTGCTGCTTTCTCTTTTGCCATCAGCGGCAGCTCCTCTGTAAAATCTTTTCCAATCAATGTTATGATATTCGTATCCGTCTCAAATCCCGCACCCTGGACCTTCAAATTGTTAGCGGCTATCATGTCCAGATTCTTTTTCACAAGCTTTTTCCGGGAGTTTTCAATCATATTCTCTGTCTCCATAGAAAAACCGCACAGAAACTGCCCTTCTTTCTTATGCTCTCCTAAAAAGGCCAGGATATCGTC
>CAJTUQ010000051.1:0-14275 GCA_910579335.1 uncultured Dorea sp.
GATAACTCTGTTTGAATACTTTAAAATAGCGGATTGTGCGACATGAGGGCTTAAAAAATGGGGAAACTCAAAGTAGACGTTAACAGGAGGATTTAATTTATGAAATTTACGTTTTACCACAACAATATCAATGTTTTTGATTTGGAAAAATCCGTAGCTTTCTATAAAGAAGCTCTCGGATTCACCATTTCCAGAGAAAAGGAGGCCGAAGACGGCAGCTTTAAGCTTGTATTTATGGGCGATAGCACTACTCCTCATCTGCTGGAGCTGACTTGGCTGCGCGATATGGACAGACCCTACGACTTGGGAGACAACGAATCTCATCTCGCTGTAAAAGTCGACGACATGCAGGCGGCATTTGAGCACCATAAAAAAATGGGCTGCGTTTGTTTTGAAAATATTGAAATGGGAGTATACTTTATCAACGACCCTGACGGATACTGGACAGAAATCTGTCAGGCCGGCGAATAGCATATAGACTTCCTCTATAAACATACACTTTCTATAAATATTTGCGATTGGGCGGTTGAATCAAAAAATGATATCATAAGATTAATTTAACACCAAAAGCAAGAGGAGGTTTATTACAACACATGGAAATCATCAAAAATTTACCGGAAGTATTTGAAGAATTTGCAGAACAGCGGAAAAATTCCTTTTTGGCAGTAAAACAGCTCAAGGATAAAGGCGTACCGGTAGTAGGTGCGTACTGCACATACTTCCCTCAGGAAATCGCCCATGCAATGGGCGCTGCAACCGTAGGTTTGTGCTCCACATCGGACGAAACTATTGCGGTAGCAGAGAGGGACCTGCCAAAAAATCTTTGTCCGCTGATTAAATCCAGTTACGGATTTGCCAAAACAGACAAATGTCCGTTCTTCTATTTTTCAGATGTAGTTGTCGGGGAGACTACCTGTGACGGAAAGAAAAAAATGTACGAATATATGTCTGAGTTTAAAGATGCCTTTTTAATGGAACTTCCCAACTCACAAAGCGAGAACGCACTGGCACTCTGGAAGGCAGAAATCATTCGTTTCAAAGAATATTTGGAGAAAAAATTCGACACTGCCATCACGGAGGATGACATCAGAGAAGCCATCAGGAAGGAAAACAAAGTACGGGCTTCCCTGAAAAAGCTTTATCAGGTTATGCGCCGCGACCCTGCGCCGATTACCGGACATGATTTATTTAAAGTCCTTTACGGAAGCACATTTAAATTTGACCGTTCCGTAATACCCGAAGAAGTAGAGGCACTGGTTGAAAAAATCGAAAAAGAATATGAAGCCGGAACAATGCAGGAAAAAAAGCCCCGCATCCTTGTCACCGGATGCCCCATCGGGGGAGCTACCGAAAAAGTCATCAAAGCAATTGAAGACAACGGCGGCATCGTTGTTACTTATGAGAACTGCACCGGCGCAAAATCTATCGACAAACCGGTGGATGAAGAAAATCCGGACGTATATGAAGCTCTTGCAAAACGCTATCTTAACATCGGGTGTTCCGTCATGACTCCAAACCCGAACCGCCTTACACTTCTCGGCGAATTGATTGATGAATACAAGGTGGACGGCGTCGTGGAGATGACGCTTCAGGCCTGCCATACATACAATGTGGAGTCCTTAGCCATCCGTAGATTTGTCAATGAGAAGAAAGGAATCCCGTATCTGAATGTAGAAACTGATTATTCACAGGCGGATATCGGACAGCTGAATACAAGAATTACCGCATTCATCGAAATGCTGTAAAAGGGCATTGGATTATAAAACAGTATTGTCCTAAACCAAAATGGCAGCCGCAATACAGGCCACAGGAGAAAGACGAGTAAGAAGCGATTGTTTTCTACTCGTCTTTTTTCGTTTTTCTTTTACTATGTATCAACTTTTTTGCTGAGTTGCTCAAAAATATCCTTGGTGCTTTGCTTCGGAAACTAAAACTACACGCCAATTGCCGGCATCATCTTTCACTTCAATAATACCGCCGTCGGGTTTTATTCTCGCATTTTCGACAAAAAGTGTTTGTCCTAAATATTTGTCGATTTTTTGCAAAGCAACATTAATCTCCTTTTTCTGCAAATCCTTTCTGTATCGAAAAGTCAGCATAGGAAATTCGGCCTCAAGCCTTTTCATAACAAACATCGAAGTGCTGTACACTTCCTTATCATGCACTATGGCATCTTCATGAAAAATTGTAAGTGGGCCTTGCCCCTCTTTTTGCTGTTTCGTCAGACGGTTTGATTGTCCTTTTTTCATAAATTTAACTCCTTTTGAATGATATCAATTATGCTTGGAAAAACTCTTCTAAATTTTCTACCCGCTTATATTTAGGATTTTGCCCCATACTTTTCATCTGTTCAATATGTCTTTCAAAATAATCTAGAGTGGCTTTATCATTATCACACAAAAGACAATGCCGGCCTTCGGCAATACATACTCGGCCAACCGTGCCGCTCCCTGCAAAAAAATCAAGAACAATAGAACCGGGATACGAGAGAGCTTTTACAAAGCGGTCAATTATTTCCACGGGTTTCTGCGTTGGGTGTCCTACACGCTCTTTGCTATTTCCGTTTAGCCTGCCGATTTGCCATACATTTGTTGGGTTTTTCCCTTTTTTTGTGTTTTCAGGATTCAACCTTTTATCTTTTAAGGCCAACTTCAAATCTTCCTCCGAATATGGTACTCTAACTAAATCCAAATCAAAATAGTAGTCATTAGATTTTGCTAACCAGATTACTTCCTCGTGTCTATTTGCAAAATACCTATGCGCAGACATACCATTTTTATAGTACCAAATGATTGTGTTAATCAGTTTAAACTTTGTATTATGTCTAACATATTGTATTATGTCAATCAAGTCACCCGATTTTATATCGCGAAACTGTATGCCTCCAAAAATTACCATGCTACCATTTTTTGACAAAACCCTATATGCCTCCTTAATCCATCTTGAAGCCCACTCTATATAGTTATCATAAATATCCCAACCTGCAAGTTCAAGATTATAAGGCGGGTCAATGCAGATTAGCTGTACAGACTCGTCCGGCAGTTGCTTCAAAAAGTCATAACAATCCATTATATTGAGTGAAAGTTTTATTTCATCAGGCATTTCAAAGTCATCTGATGTTTTTTCTTCATGTTGTTCTCTTTGCGCATTTTGTTCAACGACATTAAAGCGTGATTACTATGTGACTTGTTGTGTATAGCCATACATTTATACCTCTACTTTTCGTTATTTACTATCATTGCATCTGCAGATATATCTATAGCATAATCCGGTTCGCAATTGAATGAAGTGGATTTTTTCACAAAGCTCTCCATTGAAAAATGTAGAAACGGTATAGTCCACAAACTATGCCGTTTCCCGAAAACAATCTTATGTTGTCTGATTCTTTTTGCCTATAAATATTTCAGTCTCTACCACAGTTCCATCTTCAGTTCTTTATCGTCTGTCTCTGTAAATTCTGCAGTAGTCTTTGCCTCGACCGGAATTACTAGGATTGCTTTTTTCAGCTCTCCGGCGGCGGAAATCTCCTGACGGGTAAGAACGCCTTCCTCATTCACGGTACTGGAAAGCCTTATCTCCTCTATCTCATGGGAAACATCTTCCAAAACCGTATCCTCCGCTCCCATCTCCTTCATCAGCTTCGCAGCATAATCCGCGGCAATATAAGACGGCAGGCCATAAGAATACACTTTTTCCTTCCCTGATTGCTCTACGCTGATATCCTCTATTTTATCAGAGGACTCTATTACCATCTTCGTAATATCCGTTACTATTCCCAGCACCTCTTCCGGCGCTTTTTCCTGTTTATATTTCTTCTTTCCGTCATCCAGATAATAACATCCGTCTTTATAATAGGACTTGGAGACCATGTCCCCCGGACTTATCCGTGTCTCCATCGCCATCTGAAGGTTCTGTGCGCCGTCACTTTGCACGACATGGATCTGAGACTCTGCGCCAAATTCCCCGTTGATTGTCTTTCCTCCAAGCTTAAGGCTCGCTTTTGTATCTGCTTTAAAGGAGGCAAGCTTTGATGTCTTCTCCATCGCCTCTGCAATAATCTCATGATCCGCACGGGTGTCTCCGTCATTGTCCGCAGCGCTTTTATCCTTCTCTTTCGCTTCATCCGACGTGGATTTTTTCGTTTCCTGCTTTTCACCCTCCTTTTTGCCGCACCCAAAACAAAGCGTCAGGCAAAGAAGAAATAGTATCAAAAGTTTTACTGCTTTCATATTACATCCTACCTTATCGTGACTATTTCATATTCCCTGTTTCCAAGACCGATTTTTTCCGCATGGTCAAGGCATGTTTTATACTCCGAATTAACGGTGGTATTTTCAAAATGGTCATGGTGGTCACAGAAGTCCGCCCGTTTCATATTGTCCATAAGCTGGCTGTTCGGTAGAGGCTCCGCCTTGAGACAGGCGTCTACGCACGCCTGGTCGAGCGCCAACGGGTCAAACGATGCAAACATACCGATATTCGGAAGGATTGGTGCATCATTCTCCGCATGGCAGTCACAGTTCGGAGACACGTCCACAATCAAAGACATGTGGAAATGAGGACGGCCGTCCACCACTGCCTTCGTATACTCTGCCATACGGCAGTTGAGTACCTTCGTAGCCGCATCATCCAAAAAATTAATGGCGTCAAAATTACATGCGCCGATACAACGTCCGCAGCCCACGCAATTTTCTAAGTCTATCTGCATTTTCTTTGTCTCTTCATTAAACACCAGCCCCTTATTTGCACATTCTCTCATGCACAGGCGGCAGCCCCGGCAAAGCTCCTCGTTAACAGACGGCTTTCCATTCCTGTGCTGCTCCTTTTTCCCGGCGCGTGAGCCGCACCCCATGCCGATATTTTTAATTGCCCCTCCGAATCCTGTCATCTCATGTCCCTTAAAATGAGATAGGCTGAGAAAGACGTCCGCATCCATAACAGCACGCCCGATTTTTGCTTTTTCTATGTATTCGCCGCCCTGCACGGGAACCTCAATATCATCGGTTCCCTTCAGGCCATCTCCTATGAGTATCGGACATCCTACCGTCATCGGTGTAAAACCGTTTTCCCATGCACAGTAAAGATGCTCCAGCGCATTCTTACGGCTTCCCGGATAAAGCGTATTACAGTCTGTAAGGAAGGGCTTTCCGCCGAGCTCCTTTACCACATCTGCAACCGCCTTCGCATAGTTAGGTCTTAAAAAACTGATATTGCCAAGCTCTCCAAAGTGCATCTTGATTGCCACGAATTTATTGTCCATATCAATCTCTCCGATGCCTGCCGCTTTGATAAGCCGCTTAAACTTTGTCGGGAGTCCTTCCCCGATTTTTGCCCTGAAATCTGTATAATATACCTTTGATTTTCCCATATTCTTTGTTCTCCTCTTCTTTAAATATTTATGATGAAGGCACACTAATCATTAATCATCATTTTTATGATTTCCTCATTTGTCTCCTTCATTCCATCCTTGCCAAGCCGCCCGATATTGTGTATGGTCGCCTCTACGCCTTTTGTCACGATACCGTCCCCCGCATAGAACTGCTGTCCCCTGAGGAACATATTATACCCTAAAATGCCGGCGTCTACAGACGCTGCAATCTTTGCCGCACAGGAAGCTTTCGCTCCGTCGCATACCATGCCGGACACGATTGCCAGCGCATTTACTACCGTATGTACCACTTCCTCGTATCCGCCTCCGCAAAGATACGCAATTCCGGCTCCTGCCGCCGCTCCCGCACTGACTGCGCCGCAGTATGCGGAAAGTCTTCCGATACCCGTCTTCTGATGAATTGCCGTCAGATTCGCTAATGCCAGCGCACGGTATGTTTTTTCTTCCCCGGATTTAAATTCCTTTGCATATTCCAGTATCGGCAGAGAACAAGTCATTCCCTGATTGCCGCTCCCCGCATTGATAATCACCGGAAGCTCGCACCCATTCATCCTGGCATCAGAACCTGCCGCCGCTCTTGCCTTAGCTCTCGTACGGACATCATTCCCGTAAGTGTCTAACAGCACGCTTCCGATGTTTGCGCCATAGTCTCCTCGAAGCCCTTCGTCCGCAATCGCTGTGTTATATTCAATCTGCCGGCCTATCACTTCTTTAATATCTGAAATATCTACCGTGTTTATAAAATCCCAGATATCTTCCATATTAAGGAGCGAGCGGTCTGTAAGCCCCTCTTCCGTCTCTCCTTCCACCGGGATATCAAGAAGCTTCTCCCCGTCCTTTTCAATAAGAACAATATTGGTATGATAATTTGCTATTCTTACTTTCGCATAAGAGCCGCCCTTTTTTACCTCAACAATAATGTCAAATGTAACCCCGTTGTCCACATGCTCTACGGTAATCGGCACTCTCTTTAAGAACTCCGCCATCCGCACCGTCTCCTCCTCGGAAACCTCAGCAATGACCTCCAGCTCCTTTTCCGCCTTCCCTGCGATAATCCCGGCCGTTGCTGCTGCGGGAATCCCCTTTAAGTGATTCGTATTCGGCACGATTACACTCTTCACGTTCTTAATAATACTTCCGCTTGCACCAATGTCGACGCCATCAGGCAGCTCTCCCAGCACCTCTCTCGCCTTCGCTGCAGCATAGGCAAGCGCTATCGGCTCCGTGCATCCCATTGCAGGCACAAGCTCCTCCTCTAGAATCTGGATATATGCCTTGTATTTCTCATTTGTCTTTTCCATTAAACCTCTCCTTTATCTAAAATATTGTACATTCCCTGTCCCTATTATAAGAAAACACTGCGAATGTTGCAATATATTTGTCATTATTATCATCTTAACGCTTGAAAACATTCAACTATAACGCTACAATGAAATTCGGAAGAAAAGAAATAAGGAGATTTTATTGTGCAGATTCAAGATAAACTTACGATGCCCATCGGCGTATTTGATTCCGGCGTCGGCGGGCTTACCGTAGCCCGCGAAATCATGCGCCAGCTTCCCTGTGAAAATGTAGTATATTTTGGGGATACCGCCAGAGTGCCCTACGGCAGCAAATCAAAAGAAACCATTATTCGGTTTTCCAAACAGATTATACGATTTTTAAAGACAAAGCATGTAAAAGCAATTGTAATCGCCTGCAACACGGCAAGCGCCCTTGCCCTTGACACCGTGCAGACAGAAACCGACGTTCCGGTGATTGGTGTAATCGTACCGGGAGCCAGAGCCGCAGTTAACGAAACGGAGAACAAAAAAATCGGCGTGGTCGGAACCGAGGCCACCATCCGGAGCGAGACCTATACGAAAATTATTAAATCCCAGCTTCCCGACGCATCCGTTATCGGAAAGCCATGCCCGCTCTTCGTACCGCTGGTAGAAGAAGGCTTTGCAAAGCACTCCATCACGGAACAGGTGATTGACATCTACCTGTCAGATATGAAAAATACGGATATAGACACTATGATTCTGGGCTGCACCCACTATCCCCTGCTGCGCTCAAAAATCATGGCATACTTAGGAGAACGGGTACATATCGTAAACCCGGCATATGAGACCGCTATGGACTTAAAGGACATTTTAAACAGGGAAGGAATTGCCAATGAATCCGGACACCCCGGCACTTATGAATTTTATGTCAGTGACGCGGCGGAAAAATTCACAAAATTTGCAAGCTCTATCCTCCCCTACGACGCATCGTCAACGCAATGCGTAAATATCGAAGAATACTAGGATGGTGTATTTCCGGCGGACATCTGTTATTTTACCGCTTGAAACGCCTCTTCCAAATCTTCAATAATATCATCAATGTTTTCTGTTCCGACAGACAAGCGTATGGTATTGGGTTTAATTCCCTGCTCCAAAAGCTCTTCTGCCGTGCACTGGCTGTGCGTGGTCGTTGCGGGATGGATGACAAGTGACTTTACATCCGCAACATTTGCCAGCAGTGAAAACAACTCCAAATTGTCAATAAAATCCTTTGCTTTCTGCGCATCGCCTTTTATCTCAAAGGTAAATATAGAACCTCCGCCGTTAGGGAAGTATTTTTCATACAGCTCTTTCTGGCGGGCATCTTCTGTCACGGCCGGATGGTTGACCTTCTCTACCTGCGGATGATGATTCAGATATTCTACAACCTTCCGTGCGTTTTGTACATGGCGTTCTACCCTGAGAGACAGCGTCTCAAGCCCCTGAAGAAAAAGAAATGCATGGAACGGTGAAAGTGTCGCCCCCGTATCCCTAAGGAGAATTGCACGTATCCTTGTGACAAAAGCCGCCTCTCCCGCCGCTTTGGTAAAGCTGATTCCATGATAACTAGGATTCGGCTCTGTCAATGACGGAAATTTTCCGGACGCCTCCCAGTCAAACTTACCGCTGTCAACAATAACGCCCCCTACCGCCGTGCCATGCCCGCCGATAAATTTTGTAGCCGAATGCACGACAATATCTGCACCATACTCGATTGGCCGTACAAGATAAGGCGTCGCAAATGTATTGTCGGTCACCAGCGGAATCTTATGGGCATGGGCTATCTGCGCGAGCTTTTCTATATCCGCAGCATCAGAATTTGGATTTCCAAGAGTCTCAATAAAAAGTGCTTTTGTATTGTCCTGAATCGCATTTTCCACGGCCGTTTCATCAGATATGTCAACGAATGTAGTCTTCACGCCGAATTGTGAAAATGTATGCGCCAGATAATTGTATGTGCCCCCATATATATTCTTTGCAGACACAATGTGGTCGCCGCTTTGTGCCAGATTCTGAAACGCATAAGCGATTGCCGCTGCTCCTGACGCTACTGCCAGCGCTGCCACGCCGCCCTCTAAAGCTGCAATTCTCTTTTCAAATACATCCTCTGTCGGGTTCGTAAGCCGTCCGTATATATTCCCCGCATCTGATAATCCAAAACGTGCCTCTGCATGCGCACTGTTATGAAATACGTAGGACGAAGTCTGATAAATTGGCACCGCCCTTGCATCCGTCGCCGGATCCGGACGCTCCTGACCCACATGCAGCTGTAATGTCTCAAATTTAAACTTTCGTTCCGCTCTTATCTTCTTACCCATATGATACACTCCTTTTCTATCTCTGCTTAAATCCCATTTGTTTGACAGGTTCATGTTATCACAGGGCCTTTATAACTGTCCAATACCGAAAAAAGAGCGCCAGCTATAGGTTTTTCCTATAATGGCTCCCTTTCTTATCACTCATTCATTGATGAAATACTTTCTTTAAACTTCTGAATCTCCGCCACATATTTCTCCCCCAGCGGACTGAGCGCTACTCCTTTCCGCTTCAGATACACAATGTCCATCCTTTCTTCCGACTTTAATTTTACAGCGCAAAATTCATCCCCATTAAGACTCTCACATATAATCCCGCAGCACAAGGTGTAGCCTTGCAGCCCTACCATCAGGTTTAAAAGCGTCGCCCTGTCATTCGCCTTAATCAGCCGCTTATACTCATACGTACTAAGCACCTCCTCTGAAAAATAAAAAGAATTATAACTGCCCTGTTCAAAAGCAAGACAAGGATAATCTTCAAGCTCCTCGATAGCAACCTCTTCCCTGCCAGCCAGCGGATGGCCTTTCCACATATATACATAAATCCCGCATTCCATCAGGGGCACAGACTCAACCCCGGATTCTGACAGAAGCTTTGTCAGCACCTTCCTGTTAAAGTCATTAAGATAAATGATTCCGATTTCACTGCGGAAGCTTTTCACATCTTCAATCACTTCATAAGTCTTCGTCTCCCGGATTGCAAACTCATATTCGTCCATGCCGAACTGCTTCACCATCTCCACGAATGCATGAACGGCAAATGTATAATGCTGCATAGAAACTCCGAATTTCTCCTTTACATTTGTCCTTTTAATATAACGGGACTCTATCAGGCCATACTGTTCTACGACCTGCCTTGCATAACCGAGGAACTCTTCCCCCTCCTGCGTTACCGACACTCCGCGGCTGCTGCGGCAAAACAGCTCTATCCCGATTTCCTTTTCCAAGTCCTTTACAGACTGCGAAAGGCTCGGCTGGGATATAAACAACGCTTTCGCCGCCTCGTTCAGGGAACCGGTATCTGCTGCCATAATTATATATTTTAATTGCGTTACTGTCATCCTCTGCACCTCCAGTAAAAATTTCGGTATTTTTATACAATTCTGCCATTCAAAGTATACTCTCTTTTCTCCATATTTTCGATTATTTTTACTATGATTTTTTCATTTTCTCCTATATAATGGTATAAGAGTAAAATACCATGCTTAAAATATCTGCATAAATATGCATGGCTTTTCGTTTCAAAAAATATAAAGATATGTACTTGGAATCAAAGGAGGTACTTATGCCAAAAAGAACAGATATTAACAAAGTATTAATTATCGGCTCCGGTCCCATCATCATCGGACAGGCATGCGAATTTGACTACTCCGGGACACAGGCCTGCAAAGCCCTTAGAAAGCTCGGATATGAGATTGTCCTGGTAAATTCTAATCCTGCCACAATCATGACGGATCCGGAAACTGCCGATGTGACTTATATCGAGCCTTTGAATGTCGAACGCCTGGAACAGATTATTGTCAAGGAACGCCCGGACGCACTGCTCCCCAACCTCGGCGGACAATCCGGACTGAACCTCTGTGCAGAGCTTTCTAAAGCCGGCGTCCTTGACAAGTACCATGTACAAGTCATCGGCGTCCAAGTTGACGCTATAGAACGCGGCGAGGACCGTATTGAATTTAAAAAATCTATGGACGCCATAGGCATTGAGATGGCAAGAAGCGAAGTGGCCTACACGGTTGACGAGGCATTAGCCATTGCTGACAAGCTTGGATATCCGGTCGTTCTGCGCCCCGCTTACACGATGGGCGGCGCCGGCGGCGGTCTCGTCTACAACAAGGAAGAGCTTAAGACCGTGTGTGCAAGAGGCCTTCAGGCAAGCCTTGTAGGACAGGTTCTTGTGGAAGAATCTATTCTTGGCTGGGAAGAGCTGGAGCTTGAAGTTGTCCGGGACTCTGAGAACAACATGATAACTGTCTGCTTTATCGAAAATATCGATCCCCTCGGCGTACATACCGGGGATTCTTTCTGTTCCGCCCCGATGCTTACCATCTCCGAGGAGTGCCAGAAGCGGCTTCAGGAACAGGCTTACCGCATCGTTGAATCTGTACAGGTCATCGGCGGTACGAATGTGCAGTTCGCACACGACCCCGTTACCGACCGTATCGTTGTAATTGAAATCAACCCAAGAACCTCCCGCTCCTCTGCGCTGGCATCCAAAGCCACCGGCTTTCCGATAGCCCTTGTGTCCTCCATGCTGGCCGCCGGCCTTACCTTAAAGGACATTCCATGCGGCAAATACGGGACGCTGGATAAATATGTCCCGGACGGAGATTACGTCGTAATCAAATTCGCACGTTGGGCATTTGAAAAATTTAAAGGGGTAGAGGACAAGCTCGGCACGCAGATGCGGGCTGTCGGCGAGGTCATGAGCATCGGAAAAACTTACAAGGAAGCATTCCAGAAAGCCATCCGAAGCCTTGAGACAGGAAGATACGGTCTCGGCCACGCAAAGGACTACTACAGCAAATCGAAGGAAGCGCTCCTCAAGCTTCTTATCACCCCGTCAAGCGACCGCCATTTTATCATGTACGAGGCGCTTCGCAAGGGTGCGTCCGTAGAGGAGCTCTTTGAAATCACAAAGGTAAAGACATGGTTTATCCAGCAGATGAAGGAACTGGTGGAGGAAGAAGAGGCTCTCGCCGCCTTTAAAGGAACGCTTCCTCCGGACGACATGCTTGCCGCCGCCAAAAGACACGGTTTCTCGGACAAATATTTAAGCCAGATTCTTGACGTGCCGGAAGATGCCGTACGCACTCGACGCACAGAGCTTAACGTCACAGAAGCCTGGGAAGGAGTGCATGTAAGCGGAACAAAAGACAGCGCCTACTACTATTCGACTTATAATGCGGAAGACAAAAATCCGGTAACTACTGACCGCCCAAAGATAATGATTCTCGGCGGCGGCCCGAACCGTATCGGACAGGGCATCGAATTTGACTACTGCTGCGTACATGCTGCTCTGGCACTTAAAAAACTCGGTTTTGAGACGATTATCGTAAACTGCAATCCGGAAACGGTGTCTACGGATTATGATACTTCAGACAAGCTGTATTTTGAACCGCTGACGCTTGAAGACGTGCTGAGCATCTATAACAAAGAAAAGCCGCTGGGCGTTATTGCGCAGTTCGGCGGACAGACCCCGCTGAATCTTGCATCCGAGCTTGAGAAGAACGGAGTCCGTATTCTCGGAACCCCGCCGTCAGTTATTGATTTGGCCGAAGACCGCGACCTGTTCCGGGAGATGATGGATAAATTAGAAATCCCCATGCCGGAATCCGGAATGGCAGCAACTGTTGAGGAGGCCCTCAAAATCGCACGGGAAATCGGATATCCGGTTATGGTGCGTCCTTCCTATGTCCTCGGCGGACGCGGCATGGAAGTCGTATATGACGACGAGAGCATGGAAGGCTACATGAAGGCTGCCGTGGGCGTGACTCCCGACCGGCCGATTCTTATCGACCGTTTCCTAAATCATGCGCTGGAGTGCGAGGCCGACGCCATCAGCGACGGAGCACACGCATTTGTCCCCGCCGTCATGGAGCATATTGAGCTTGCAGGGGTTCATTCCGGCGATTCGGCTTGTATCATACCGTCCGTGCACATTTCTGCGGAAAACGTGGCGACGATTAAAGAATATACAAGAAAAATTGCGGAAGAGATGCATGTGAAGGGCCTTATGAATATGCAGTATGCGGTTGAGAACGGAAAAGTGTACGTTCTGGAAGCCAATCCGAGAGCGTCACGCACGGTCCCGCTCGTATCAAAGGTATGTAATATCCGCATGGTTCCTCTGGCGACAGAAATCATCACATCGGAAATAACCGGAAAGCCGTCGCCTGTTCCGGCTCTTAAAGAACAGGATATACCCTATTACGGAGTAAAGGAAGCCGTATTCCCGTTCAATATGTTCCAGGAGGTCGACCCGATCCTTGGGCCTGAAATGCGCTCTACCGGAGAAGTCTTAGGACTATCGCCTTATTACGGCGAAGCCTTCTACAAAGCACAGGAGGCGACCCAGACAAAGCTTCCTCTTGGCGGTACGGCGCTTATCTCTGTAAACCGGAAAGATAAAGCAGAGGTCGTGGAAATCGCAAAGAGTATCGCAGAAGACGGATTTAAAATCATCGCTACCGGAAACACCTACAAGTTAATCCGTGAAGCCGGGATTGACGCCGAAAGAGTCAACAAGCTCTATGAAGGCCGCCCGAATATACTGGATATGATTACGAACGGACAGATCGACTTTATCGTCAACTCTCCCGTCGGAAAAGACAGCGTACATGACGACAGCTATCTGCGCAAAGCCGCCATCAAATCCAAAATCCCTTATATGACGACCATTGCCGCTGCACGCGCGGCAGCCAAGGGTATCCGCTATGTAAAGGAGCATGGCAATGGAGAAGTAAAATCACTTCAGACACTGCACAGCGAAATACGGGATAAAGAATAAAAAAAAATGTCCTGCACAGCCGGCAAACAGCCCTGTGCAGGACATTCTAGCTTTCATTATATATTTATATTTACTCTTAACTGCTTATCAGCACGTCTGCAATCCGTCTGCTGGCGAATCCGTCGCCGTACGGATTTGACGCTCGGCTCATTCTTTCATACGCTTCATCATCTGTAAGCAGTTCTACAAAGGAACGGTAGATGTCCGCTTCTCCTGTACCTACCAGACGCAGCGTCCCTGCCGCCACGCCCTCCGGACGTTCTGTTGTATCCCGCATGACGAGCACCGGTTTCCCAAGAGCCGGCGCTTCCTCCTGAATGCCGCCGGAATCTGTCAAAACCAGATAGGAACGGGCAACAATATTGTGAAAATCTACCACGTCCATCGGCGTAATGATTTTTATATTCCTGCTGCCGTTAAGAATTTCTTTTGCCGTCTCCTTAACAAGCGGATTAGGATGTGCCGGAAATACAACCGCAATATCTTGAAAATCTTCTGCCGCACGCCGGACTGCTCCGCAGTTTTCCCGGCGGTGAGCCGTAAGTACAACAAGCCGCCTGTCCCCCGCCCAATCAAGCAGAGGGTGTCTGTAATCTTCTCTAACCGTAGTCTTAAGTGCATCAATCGACGTGTTGCCGGTAACCCATATAGAAGAAGCCTCCTTCCCCTCTCTGAGCAGATTTTCTTTGGCCGTCTCTGTAGGTGCAAAATGATACGCCGCAATCAGGCCAATTGCCTGCCGGTTAAATTCCTC
>CAJTUQ010000051.1:14303-19564 GCA_910579335.1 uncultured Dorea sp.
GGCGAATATAAATTATACGTCCGCAGCCCCGCCTCAATATGCCCTACGGGAATCTCCATGTAGAAGGCCGCAAGCCCTGCCGCAAATGCCGTCGTCGTATCTCCGTGTACCAGGACGAGTTCCGGTTTTTCCTTTTCCAATACATCACGTATGGAGCCAAGTATATTAGAAGTCAGCTCAAAAAGCGTCTGAGATTTTTTCATTACCGCCAAATCATAGTCCGGACGGATGG
Source organism: uncultured Dorea sp. (assembly GCA_910579335.1). Lineage (GTDB taxonomy): Bacteria > Bacillota > Clostridia > Lachnospirales > Lachnospiraceae > MD308. Next base: position 14,536 of record CAJTUQ010000051.1, read on the forward strand.
AAAAAGCATCCAGCACCTGTTTAAGCATCTCCCGGTGCTGCCCCGTCACACAGATTCTTACGTCGAAGCCGTCCCTTTTTTTCATTTCCAGCGCTACCGGGCAGCATTTGATAGCTTCCGGACGCGTGCCGAAGATAAAAAGCACTTTTTTCATATATGTATCACCCTTCCTTCATAGTCCGAAAGCCGCCTGACAACCTCTTTTGACGGAGAATGCACATATATATGCGAGAAGTGTCGCACAGACAAATACTCCCTGATGGCATCATACTGGGCTGATATAATCTGGACGCCGTCATATTCCGAATACGGAAGATAACTTGGAAGCCCGCCCGCCTTAAACACCTCAAGATTGTTTTCTTTTACAAATCTATGAAGCTCATTAAGCTTGTCCGGCGAAGCATAATCCGGATAATCCTCCGTAATTAAAAGCGCTTCTTTCATCGGGAACGGCGCCGGAAGCAAAGAATCCGGGGAAGAAGCATACATGCTCTTAAGCGTCACGCTCGCCTTTCCGCGCATTCGGAAAATCAGCTTAAAAGTCTTTGCGCGGTCGCTGATACGCAGCAGCGTAAAGCCGTCCAGGGCAAAATTCAAAAATGCAAGTTTCCTGCCCTCTTCGTCATAATACTCAATTTGGCACCGGACATTCCCGGACTTTTCTGAAACCTCCGTAAAAAAACCGATACGGCTTCCCAAAGAGTAGTCGGATATCTTATAATTTTTCTTCGTCCTGAGCCAGACGATTGCATCGTCATCCGCTTCGCGTACCAGTCTCAGCCCTCCTGCATCCAAAGATTTTTCCACAAACTCGCCGTCGCAAATCGTGACCTCGTTATAAAGCTCTTCTGTGGAAAACGGACTGCTCTTATGCAGCGTCACAGGGGGTATCCGGTCCGTATAAGCATAAATCTCCTCCAGCGGAACTCCTGTATATACTTCTATGTCTTCCGCTTTTTCACACTCTTTCGCATTTTCACAATAATTAAACTCATCAAGCGCCAGTATCCTGGACTCCGGGTGAAAGGCTGCCAATTCCCCGGCCTTCATCCCTTCCTTAAAACAAGCCTTCGCCGCCATCTGCCTTCTAAGCTCAACCGGTTCCTGCACATAGGTGTAAGCCTTTTCGCAATGCATCAAAGCATCTCCGGAATAGTAAGCGGCCTTCCCCACCACCGACTCAGAAGAGAACCGTGTAGACAGCGCCAAATCCGTCAAATAATTTTTTCCATAATAATCCTGCGGCGAAAACACTGTGACAAAGTCAAACGAAAGACCCATAAGCTCTGTATCGGCATCTGCAATGAGAAGACTCTTTTTTTCGTAGGTCTGCTTCTCAAACATTTCCCGAATCCTTTTATCGTCCTCAAAGCACACTACGAGGATTTCCGGCAGCGGCCGTTTGATGCTCCTTCCAAGCACTTTGTCCGCAATCCTTTCCAGTCTGTCTTCATACAGATGCGCGCCAAGCACATGCCGAAGGCCCGCAAGTCGGTACCTGCGGTAATCCGACTCCTTGCCGCAGAACAAATCAAGCTTCTCCTTCATACGCTCTTTCTTGTCTGACGCAATTAAGAGGTCGCCGAAAAACAACTCCAGGCCCCTGCTATAATTGCTCACCGTAACCGTATTGCACGCTAAAAGCTCAAAGGCGCGTCTTGCAAACATGAAGCCCGACTGCACCATAGAAGTCATATTGATTCCATATTTATATCCTTTATATGCGCGCGAAATCTCACTGTAATGAAGCCCTCCCAGAATACACCCCCTAAGCTCCTCCGGGAAATAATAATTCTGCACTATGGGGCTTGCAACAGAAGTCGTCTGGCTATTGGTATCCGTCTCTCCTTTTTTATAATTCCGGTCATAGATATCCAGCCCATGCTCCTTGAAAAGCGGCGCAAGCTCCAAAAACACTTTGGAGCGTTCCTGATACTTTACATAAAAAGAACCTGCAAAACAGAATTTATCCTGCCTCTCATATTCCTCTATCGGATTGTGCTGCGCAGGCTGCGCCGCAAAAGGCAGATAAAAAACATTGTCATGCCCCAGATGAGCCTTATAAAGTTCAATGCAGTCTGCATCCGTTGTAAACACGAAGTCCGCCAGTGCAGCCGTCCGGATAAAGACGCCGAAATGCACCGGATCCTCCTTTGACCAGAACATCACAGGAATCCCCTTCTCATGGCAGTATCCCGTCAATGCGGTTATCGCCTCCATATTATCGTGGAGCTTAAAGCGCCATAAATTGTCCTTCCCTCTCCAGACCGATTCAATAAAAAGCAAATCCGGCTCAAATCCACTAAGCTCCTCTCTGAAATTATCCGGCGTAACCTGCATCAAATCACACTCCGGAGCATAACAATAATAAGTAAACTCGTCCATAATCGCGGCGACTCTTAATTTTTTACGCTGGCTCATACGCTACTCCTTGTCTTCGGGCATATAAAGCGGCTGTGTGAGAATCCGGCAGTCCTTGTGCTCCCGCTCACTTTTTTTCACATAGACTGCCGCCCAATACATTCCCGGCGCTTTCAATTCCCATTCATAATGTCTTTCCCTCTGATAACGGGATCTCTCTATACTCTCTCCCCTTCTCATTAAATGGAAGGCAAAATCAAGCTCCTCATCTGAAGACACCTCCGTAATATCTATTTCCAAAGTTTGATCCCTGCGGCTGAAAACAAACGAGATTCCATACACATCCAAATCGGATTTGGATGTCCGCTCACAGGTCTTAACCAGCGGTTTTAAAACCCGTTCTTGCTTTTGTGCGAACCCGCCCCAGAAATTCGTCATATATTTCCATACAAGCCCCGGTGCGTCCAAATGCTCAAGGTCATATCGAAGCTGTTTTTCAAATCCTTCCAAAGCAGTATGGAGCTTTTGCGCATAAACATCCGGAAAACTGTTTTCATTCTCTTCGATTTTTTGTTTTGCCGTTTCAAATCCGGCGGAAATATTCTTCCTCGTCTCTTCTTCTTTTGCGTATCCGGGATAATTTATCAGGGCAATCTTCCCGAATCCGAAGTACTCGAACATGGCGCGGTAATATTCATACTGTCTGTAATAAATACTTCTTTCATAAGACTCCCTGCCTGGAATAAGCGTCTGCCATAAAAGCGGTGCCAGCAGGCTGATTCCGCAGCACCCCGTATGCCCCTCTCTGGCGACAAAACGGAAATCACTGCCATTTGGTATTACAAAGTAAATTGCGCACTTATCATTTGCAACTTTATCCAGATTACTTAGCAGCTGTACGGTATCATATACGTGCTCAAAAACATCATTTACAATAATCAAATCAAAATAGTTATGGGGAAGCTTTTCTAAAAACTCCGGCGACGTGGCGTCTGTACGTACAAAATCACAACTGCCGCTGTCATATTTCTCGCCCTTATTATTTAGCACTGCAAACTCATAGAGCGCATTTGATATTTCCACTCCGTAGCAGTATGCGCCTTTGCGGGCGGCTTCAATAGAAAAACCACCGTATGCGCACCCGACATCAAGAATTTTAAGTCCTGTCATAGAAAAACCATACGCTTCAAATACTCCAATCGCATCCTGTCCCCGGCTGTTCGTAGAGGCCCCAAAGTTGTAATGCTGCAAATCTATCCCTGACAGCTCTGATTTGTCTGAGCAATTATACTTTTTATTTAAAGCGGCGATAAAATCCTGATACATCTGTTATACATCCTTTCCTGCCGTCCTATTTTTTACATACATACCAGCAGCATGACATTTCGCTGGGAGCATCATATTTTTCGAACGCACGGACCTCCGTAAAATACCGCAGCAGTAAATGATAAAAATCTTTTTCTCCATAATGGCGGTATGTGCCGACACGGTATGTATCCATCGTTTCCTGCCCATACCACGCTGCCGGTTCCTTATCAATGACCGTACTCATCCCCCCGCTGCCCATCACCCATACGACAAACAATCCCTCATCCTTCAGGATGCGGCGTACTTCCGACAATGCGGCATGATCGTCATACACATGGTTAAGTACACAATTGGCAACTACAATTTCAAAAGAATCCGATTCCACTTGCGGCATATCGCATAGGTCTGCAACAATATCCGGCTTCACCTGAGGCCGTATATCTAAAGTCGTAATATTTTTTGCCCCGGCCTGCTTAAAGAAGAGCTTTTCCGGCCTGCTTGGAGAAACATGCAGAATCTTTTTTAAGAGAAGCTTCATTTCAAGATTTTCCGAGAAAAGCAAAGACATCGTCCGATTTCGCTCTACGGAGCCGCAGTTTTCACAGTAGCGGGGCCGCTTAGAATTAAACGGAACAAATTTTTTGCCTCCGCAAATACTGCAGGCCGGATACTCTTTATCCTCTTTGCTTTCGTTTTCGGTATCCGGCAGTGGCTGCGCAATATCCATATAATCTTCAAATTCCTCAAATCCGATCTTATGTAAGCTGTCGCGTATTTCCGAAAAACGTGTATTTGCGATTACAAGCACATAATCTTTATCTCTGGATAATCCCGCTTCCTCAAAAGTCTTCACCGGCTTTCTGCGCCATAATCTTTTTTTATCTGCGTCGCGTGAAATATAAAAGGCTGCGTCAAGCTGCTGCGACAGATTCCAGATACGCGTAATCCTGCCTTCTATCCAGCCTTTCCCCCAGATAATTACCCTGCGGCCTTTTGCCTTCTTCTTAATAAAGCTTTCAATCTGCTGAAGCTTTGTCCTGCTTTTGCGCTGCTCATAAAGCGAAAATACCGCATCAAAATCTACGGTCTTGGGAAAACGTATCTCCTCTGTCGTGACAGCACTTGCTGCGGTAATAAATTCATACCGGCTTTTAAAATGAGAAAGAAAACGGTCAAAAAGTTCCGCAGCATAAATATTGGGCCTGTCCATATATCCACTGCTTTGAAATCGTTCTTTTTCATAGCAGAAAGACCAGCTGTGCATAACCATCACCGCAAGCGTATCATTCCCATAGCAGTCGTAAAATTCATGGAACACCTTTTCATATTCTTTCAGACACGGCTCTAAATCCGTCTCTTT
>CAJTUQ010000052.1:0-15428 GCA_910579335.1 uncultured Dorea sp.
CTCCTATGAAGGCGTTTTAAGAGAGGTAAGAGACAGGATTCACGAAGGACATTCGATGTTGACACATCCCTTGTCGGGAAGTGTCAAGCCAAATGAAACACCGTATAAATCAATTATGATATCGGAAGAAAGGAGGGGGATAGACGAGGAGTCGGTTTTGTTGATTGAGAACGCCATACATGCCTGTAAAAAGTTTGAATTTAAGTCGGACCGTTACCGGCAGGAAGTGTATGAAGATTTTCAGCTTATAGACTGCACTCTGATAGAAAGCGGAATGGCATCGGCGGATGCTCTGCACTAGACGGATGGACAGCACACCATCATGTCCGGCGCAGGAAGTAAGTCATTGCAGAGGTTATAAAACATTGCAGTTTTAAACAATAATATCAAAAAATTAAAGGAGGGAAACTAAAAGTGAGATTAGAATTGGGACACATTTACATCAAGGATATCCAGTTCGCAGCGGAGTCTAAGATTGAAGACGGTATCCTTTATGTATCAGAGGAGGCTGCCAGAGCAGTGGCGCTTGAGGACGAGAAAATCAAGAGCGTATCATTTGACATCGCAAAACCGGGAGAGTCTGTAAGAATCACTCCGGTCAAGGATGTTATCGAGCCGCGTGTGAAGGTGGAAGGAAGAGGAGGAATCTTTCCGGGAGTCATCGCAAAGGTAGATACTGTAGGAGACGGCAAGACTTATGCCCTTAAGGGAATGGCTGTTGTTACGGCCGGAAAAATCGTTGGTTTCCAGGAAGGTATCATTGATATGACGGGACCGGGAGCTGATTATACTCCGTTTTCAAAGACACTTAATTTGGTTATGGTATGTGAACCGGTTGACGGAATCAAGCCGCATGACTATGAGGCGGCGGTAAGATTTGCAGGATTCAGGGTAGCGGCATATATTGGGGAATTGGCGCGTGACCTGACTCCGGATGAGACGAAGGTTTACGAGACCTGCACGATCAAAGAAGGATTGGAGAAATATCCGAACCTTCCGAGAGTTGCTTATGTGCAGATGCTCCAGAGCCAGGGACTTCTTCACGATACATATGTATATGGCGTAGATGCAAAGAAAATTGTTCCGACGATTATGAGCCCGACCGAGGTTATGGACGGGGCTATCGTATCTGGTAACTGTGTATCCGCATGTGATAAGAATCCTACTTATGTGCATCTTAACAATCCGGTTGTTGAGGATATGTTCGAGCAGCATGGAAAGACGATCAACTTTGTGGCTCATATTATCACGAATGAGAACGTATATCTGGCGGACAAGCAGCGGTCCTCTGACTGGACGGCTAAGCTTTGCAAGATGTTAGATCTTGACGGCGCAATCGTTTCCCAGGAAGGATTTGGCAATCCGGATACGGATCTTATCATGAACTGCAAGAAGATTGAAGCTGAGGGTGTTAAGACAGTTATCATTACAGATGAGTATGCAGGACGTGACGGAAAGTCACAGTCTCTGGCAGATGCAGACCCGTCCGCAGATGCAGTGGTAACGGGCGGTAATGCAAATCAGGTAATTATCCTGCCGAAACTTGATAAAGTAATTGGAACCTTGGATTATGTTACAAAGATTGCAGGTGCAAGCGAGGAGACGCTCCGTGAGGACGGTTCTTTGGAAGTTGAGCTTCAGGTGCTTACCGGTGCAACGAATGAGACTGGTTTCAACAAGCTGAGTGCAAGATAGGAAGGGAGGATAATAGAATGGCTAAATTAAAAGTAGTTCACTACATCAATCAGTTCTTTGCGCAGATTGGTGGAGAAGAAAAAGCAGATTATCCGGCAGAAATCCGTGTGGGCGAGGTTGTTGGACCGGGTATGGCATTGACACAGAAATTCGGCGAGGACGCTGAAATCATCGCTACGATCGTATGTGGCGACTCATATTTTAACGAGAATCTGGAAAAAGCAAAAGCAGATATCCTTGCAATGGTTAAAGAGCAGGCTCCGGACGTATTTGTTGCAGGACCGGCGTTCAATGCAGGACGTTACGGCGTAGCATGCGGAACGATTGCGGCAGCGGTTCAGGAAGAGCTTGGAATCCCGGCTGTAACCGGTATGTATGTGGAAAATCCGGGTGCTGATATGTTTAGGACCCAGGTTTATATCGTATCCACAAAAAACAGTGCGGCAGGTATGAGAGATGCAGTAGGAAAGCTTGCTCCGCTGGCAGTGAAAGTCGGAAGAGGCGAGCCGATTGGCGCATCCTCACAGGAAGGCTATATTCCGAACGGTGTTGGCGTGAACTTCTTCGAGAAGGAGAGAGGCTCCAAGAGAGCGGTTAAGATGCTCCTTAAGAAGCTGGCTGACAAGCCGTTTGAGACAGAGTTCCCAATGCCTGATTTTGACAGGGTTGAACCGAATCCGGCAGTGAAGGATTTATCTCATGCTAAAATCGCACTTGTTACATCCGGTGGTATCGTGCCGAAGGGAAATCCGGACCACATCGAAAGCTCCAGTGCATCCCACTATGGCGAGTATGATATCGCAGGCGTTATGGATTTGACCGAGGAGACTTACGAGACCGCTCACGGCGGATATGACCCGGTATATGCAAATGAAGATTCTGACCGCGTACTGCCGGTTGACGTACTCCGCGACATGGAGAAGGAAGGAAAGATTGGGGAGCTCCATCACCTGTTCTACACAACGACAGGAAATGGAACTGCAGTTGCATCATCGAAAGCATTTGCAGCAGAGTTTTCTGCAAAATTGAAAGCTGACGGTGTAGACGCAGTAATCCTCACCTCCACATGAGGCACCTGTACTCGTTGCGGTGCAACGATGGTGAAAGAAGTAGAGAGAGCAGGAATCCCTGTAGTACATATCTGTACGGTAACTCCTATTTCCATGACAGTAGGCGCTAACAGAATCGTGCCTGCTATCGCAATTCCACATCCTCTTGGAAATCCGGCATTGGATAAAGATGAGGAAAAAGAACTCCGCCGTAAGATTGTAGAGAAAGCATTAGATGCGCTTACAACCGAGGTGGATGGACAGACAATATTTGATTAGAGCACTTAGCGAAACATTGAACACTTGGCGAGGTTCTTTCGAGCCTAGTGAGAAAGTTCACCCTTGCGGTGTGTCTTTACGAGCTTAGTGCGAGACACATCTGTCCACTTAGCGAGGTAATGTCGAGGTTAGTGGAGCAGATGTTACCCTAAATAAGGAGAGCAACAGACAATGAGCAAAATTTATGATGTTATTGTTCTTGGTGCAGGTCCTGCCGGTTTGGCGGCAGGACTGTACGCAGGAAGAAGCCGTCTTTCGGTTCTGATTATTGAAAAGGGTCAGGACGGCGGACAGATTGCAATTACAGACGAGATTGAGAACTATCCGGGACAAATCGTTGAGGGTGAGTCCGGCCCGTCTTTGATTGCAAGAATGACCGAGCAGGCAGCAAAGTTCGGAGCGGAGAGAGTATCCGATACGATTAAGGAAGTGTGCCTTGAGGGAGAAGTTAAGGTCTTGAAGAGTGAAAAGTGCGAGTACCAGGGCAAAAATGTGATTATTGCTACCGGTGCACATGCAAGGCCGATTGGCTGCAAAGGCGAGGCGGAGTATACGGGAAAAGGAGTTTCCTACTGTGCAACCTGTGACGCCAATTTCTTTGAGGACTTTGAAGTGTACGTTGTAGGCGGCGGCGATTCCGCTGTTGAAGAAGCGATGTACCTGACTAAGTTTGCAAGAAAGGTAACGATTATACACAGACGTAATGAGCTGCGCGCAGCGAAATCCATTCAGGAGAAGGCATTTAAGAATCCGAAGATTGCGTTTATGTGGGATTCTGTTGTAGAGGAAGTCGGCGGAGACGATATCCTGCAGTGGATGAAGGTTAAGAATGTCAAGACCGGAGAGATTACGACGGTTGAGGCTGACGAGGACGACGGAATGTTCGGCGTGTTCGGATTTATCGGAACGATTCCGAACAGCAAGCCGTTTGAAGGTATTATCGACATGGACGAGCGCGGATACATCAAGACGGATGATGACATGCATACGAATATTCCGGGAGTATATGCAGCGGGAGATGTCCGTATCAAGAGCCTGCGCCAGGTTGTAACTGCAGCAGCGGACGGCGCGATTGCGGCAGTCCAGGTAGAGCGCAGCATGTCGGACTACTTCTAAAAAAGATATAGCTTAAAAACGTTATATCTGACGGCAATGGATTTAGAAATGCCGGCGCTTATGCGCGGCGGTATATTCTATACATTTACAGGTAATTGCGAAACTCTAATTTGCCAGTGCCGAATTGTGCAACTTGTATACTCCATAAGCAGACCTTAGTTTACCGTCGGCACTTAGCTGCCGTATTTTGGCAGCTTATGTACCGCTACGGTAAACTTGGAGCAAAAGCGTGTCTGTGTTGGAATATACAAGTTGCACAATGACCCCGGCGAACACCTGGGTTTTGCAAACGCCTGTATACATTTATCAAGTAAGGAGGAGATTCCAATGTTAGATTTAGACAAGACCAATTTTGAGGCGGAAGTGCTGAAAGCGGAAGGCTATGTATTCGTAGATTTCTACGGCGACGGATGCGTACCGTGCCAGGCTCTGATGCCGAAGGTGCATGAATTTGCAGATACATACGGTGATAAGCTGAAATTCACGTCCCTGAATACAACAAAGGCACGTCGTCTTGCTATCGCACAGAAGGTTCTTGGACTTCCTGTTATGGCTATTTACAAGGATGGAGAGAAAGTAGAAGAACTGGTAAAAGACGACTGCACACCAGAGACAATTGAGGCAATGATTAAGAAATACGTCTAACCGGACGGTTTCTATAATCATATAAATCAACTTTTTACGACGGTTCGGCCGTTTGGGAGCGGCGGCAAGCAGCGGCCTGAAGTCTGGCTGAACTTAAAACAAACGGACTACAATGAAAGGAGAAGAATAATTATGGCTATATTAGAAGGAAAAAAAGCAATAATTATCGGAGACCGTGATGGAATACCGGGACCGGCTATCGCTGAATGCGTTCAGACAGCCGGAGCTGAAGTAGTATTCTCATCAACGGAGTGTTTCGTCTGAACGAGCGCAGGCGCAATGGATCTGGAAAACCAGAAGAGAGTTAAGGAATTTGCTGAGGAATACGGCGCAGAGAATTTAGTAGTAATTCTCGGTGCTGCAGAGGGCGAAGCTGCAGGCCTTGCAGCTGAGACTGTTACAGCAGGTGACCCGACTTTCGCAGGTCCGTTGACAGGGGTCCAGCTTGGACTCACGACATATCACGTTTGTGAACCAGAGATGAAAGAAGAGTTTGACGAAGCAGTTTATGATGAGCAGATCAGTATGATGGAAATGGTACTTGACGTTGATGACATCATCAGTGAGATGAGTGCCATCAGGGATGAGTTCTGTAAGTTCTTATAGGCAGAACGCTCATTGCCATGACCAGACGTTAAACAGGGGCAGACCCTATGGTGACCCGCCGTGGGTCTGTCCCCTTATTTTGCAGAAAGGCGGAAAAACCAATGAACAGTGTTATAAAAGGCGCAAGCTACGTATTGGCACATACACCTCAGATGGTGGTATATAATGGGACGACACAGACGACAGAGAGGATTGTAAACCCAGAGTCGGAATACTTAAAAGAGTTAGAAAGCCATTTGCGTTCTTATGAAGAGTGCGTGAATTACTGGCCTAACCAGGTATATATTGGAAATGCGACACCGGAAGAGCTTGCGGGCGTAGCATTCCCGTACTATGACAAGGTAAAAGAGGGTGCCGAGCGGTACGGAAAATACGGCGAAATCATGCCGGAGGAAGAATTTGTTCTTCTTGTACAGGCTTGCGACCAGTTTGAAGTTGTAAAAGTTGATAAAGAGTTCGTTAATGCTCATAAGGCGGCGCTTGCAGCAGACCCGATTATCACAGAGGATATTGTTGCAAGAGTGGAGGAGGGCGTGGAGCTTTCCGAAATCGAAGCGGCAGTGAAGGATGAGCATGCAGAGGGAATCTATGTTGCAGGAAAGCTTGTGGCATGTGTAAAGAGAGCACATGATATTGATGTGAACTTATCTGCTCATGTTATGCATGAGAACTTGATGAGCAAGGCATCAAGCGTTCTTGCTTTATTATATGGAATAAAAAATGCAGGAATCAGCAAGGATGACGTAGAATATGTCATTGATTGTGCAGAAGAGGCCTGCGGCGACATGAACCAGAGGGGCGGCGGCAATTTTGCGAAGGCAGCGGCAGAGATTGCGGCGCTTAACAATGCGACAGGCTCTGACTCCCGCGGTTTCTGTGCAGGACCGTCCCATGCGCTGATTGAGGCGGCAGCCCTTGTAAAATCAGGCGCATACAAGTGTGTGGCGGTTACGGCCGGCGGATGTACGGCGAAGCTTGGAATGAACGGCAAAGACCATGTAAAGAAAGGACTTCCGATTTTAGAGGATTGTCTGGCGGGCTTTTGTGTAATTCTTTCTGAAAATGACGGCGTGAACCCGGAAATCAATCTCGATATTTTAGGACGCCACACGGTAGGAACCGGAAGCGCTCCGCAGAATGTTATCGGAAGCCTTGTGGCAGACCCGCTTGAGAGAGCAGGAATGAAGATTACAGATATCGACAAGTTCTCTCCGGAGATGCAGAATCCGGATATTACAAAACCGGCAGGAGCCGGAGATGTACCGCTTGCAAACTACAAGATGATTGCTGCGCTGGCAGTTAAGCGCGGGGAGTTAGACCGGAAAGAGCTGGCCGGCTTTACGACCGGACACGGGCTGACCGGATGGGCTCCGACACAGGGACATATCCCGTCGGGCGTTCCTTATATCGGATTTGCAAGAGAGGACATCCTTGCAGGCAAGATGAAAAATGCTATGATTATCGGAAAGGGCAGTCTGTTCCTTGGACGTATGACGAACCTGTTCGATGGCGTTTCCTTTGTGATTCAGGCGAATACAAAGGCAGAATCAGAAGCAGCCGCAGGTGTATCTGAGGAAGAAGTAAAAGGATTGATTGCAAAAGCTATGAAAGATTTCGCTGCGTCCCTGATGGCAGAGTAAGGGGGTGGCGAAAGATGGCTAACAGTATTGAAAAAATGATTGCCGAGACTTTTATGCAGATGGCGGAAGGTTTAGAGACCGGAAGCTTTGGAAAGCGGCCGAAAGTGGCTCTTACCGGTATGGGAAGCGAGCACGGGGAAGAAAATTCTATGGCTGCGGCTTTGGAAGCTGCAAAGGACGGCATCGATGTGTACTACATCGGCACTCTTGAGGCAGAGGGCGTGACTACGGTCAAAGTGGCGGACGACGAGGAAGGGCACGACAGAATGGAAGAGATGCTTAAAAACGGCGAAGTAGACGCTGCCGTGACGATGCATTTTCCGTTTCCAATCGGTGTGTCAACAGTGGGACGGTGCGTGACTCCTGCTACGGCAAAAGAAATGTATATTGCAAATACCACGGGCACATCCAGTACAGACCGTATTGAGGGGATGATTAAAAATGCCATTTACGGAATTATTGCTGCAAAGGCCTGCGGGAAGAAGGCTCCTACGGTCGGAATCTTGAACGTGGACGGTGCCCGCCAGACAGAGAAGGCATTGAAGCAGCTGAAAGAGAACGGATACGACATCGAGTTCGCAGAATCAGGAAGAGCGGACGGCGGCTGCGTTATGAGAGGCAACGATGTGCTTCAGGCTTCCCCGGATATTATGGTAACGGATTCCCTGACGGGAAATATCCTTGTGAAGATGCTCTCCTCCTTTAATACAGGCGGCAGTTTTGAGGCTACGGGCTTTGGTTACGGTCCGGGAATCGGCGAGGGCTATGAGCAGTTAGTAATGATTGTGTCCAGAGCCAGCGGCGCTCCGGTGATTGCCAATGCCATCCGCTATGCGGCACAGCTGGTAAAAGGCAAAGTATTTGAAGTTGCGAAAGAGGAGTTTGCAGCGGTGAAAAAGGCTGGATTCAAGGAATTGCTTGACGGTCTTAAGGCATCTGCGAAATCGGCAGGCGCAGCGGAAGATGTGAAAGAGCCTCCGAAGGAGATTGTGACAGCGCAGATTCCGGGAATTGAGGTTATGGATCTTGAGGATGCAGTGAAAGCTCTTTGGAAGATTAATATCTATGCAGAGAGCGGCATGGGCTGTACGGGACCGATTATCCGCGTATCTGAGGCAAACCTTGCGAAAGCGGAGGAAGAGCTTAAGAAAGCCGGTTATGTAAGTTAGAACATTGTAAACCAGACGTGCGGTTATGTTTATGTGCGTATGATAAAAGAAAAAGACGTTTCGGGGCGTGTCTGTGTTCCGGAACGTCTTTTTTGTTTTATATTTTGATATGCAGGCTTTTTGATATGGATTGAGAATATCACTGGCATGCAGATTAAAAAGGGCGTTTCGGAACATTTTGCCGTGTTTCGGAACGCTTTCTCTTATCGGCGGTGATGTATTTTATAATTGAAATACAGAAATGGAAAATTATGGAAAGAGGTACAAGAAAATATGGAATTGATATTGGACATCATTTGGGAAAGACATAAAGTACATATGGAATGGAAGCAAACTGTGTGCGCTGTGCTCTTAGCACTTTTGTGTGCCGGGCTGTATAGTTATATAGATAATCATCCGGAGTATGGGGAGAAGCAGACGGAAGAACATGCCGCTCTGTCGGAACATACATTTGCCGTCGGGCCGCTTATAGAACTGCCGATGCTTCCTGCCGGGAGCAGAGTGGAGGATGAGAGAGGCGATGCTTTGGGAATGGTATTTGGGGAATCAAATTATGCAATAAACATAGATGGGAATGATGATTGGGCAAGAGAAGACAGAACGGGAGGCACAGAATCGGCAAAAGGAGCAGTGAAAAAGACAGCAGCAAAAGAAAGAAGTACAAAATCAGCCGATAAAACAAACGAGGGCATAAAACATATGACAAGAGCCATGACGGATATTGCGATACCGGATGCTTCTGAAGAAGCTCTGGGACGTGTTGGGAAAGATGCGAATGTCGTCACAGGTAATGTGGGCGCTGGTACGGAAACTCCGGGAGCTGTCTCGGATAAGGATGATACGGATAGTAAAACAGAGGAGGAGAAAGAGGAGGATCATAAGCCCGGCGCCGGATGGAAGCATATTGCAGGATTTCTTGTAAATGACAAGGGGCATGTTATCGGATATACGGATACTTCGAAGTTTATGAGGAATCATCTCGTTGTTCTGCCGGTTCACGGAGAATGTACAGGGATTGAGAAAAATGCGTTGAGAGGACTTGAGACGGAAATCCATGAAATCTATATTCCTGCAAATATTACGTACATCGACCCTGACGCACTTGAGTGCCTGGTAAACCTGTTTTATATAGAAGCGGCTGCCGGGAACAAAGAGTTTTACAGCGAAAGCGGTATTTTATATTACCGGGACGGAAGAGTGGCGGTGTGTCCTGCGAGGCTTAAGAAACAACAGTGACTGTGTGTGCAAATGAAAAAACAGGAAAAAGGGTGTAATTTTATATCTTATAGTGCTATAATAAAACGATATTGTGAAGTGGCAGGGGTATAGCATGGATATGAAGAAGGTCGAGGATATAAAAGAGATGGCGGCGGAAAACGATACGCAGTCTGACAGCAATGTGAAGCAGGTGGTTGACTGCGCACTGGAGGCAGGAAGAATCCTGTTAAGAAACGGCGGCGAGATTTTCCGCGTGGAGGAGACGATTACAAGGATATGCCAGCATTTTGGCGTGGAGCATGTTGATATCTTTACGTTAAGCCACGGAATTTTTGTCAGTGCGGAGAATGAAAAAGGAGACGCTTACACAAAGGTAAAGCATATTCCGCTGTCCGGTGCGCATCTGGGAATCGTAGCAGAGGTAAATGAGCTGTCAAGGCAGATTGCAGAGGGGAAAGTGACCATTTCTGAGGCGGAGGAAAGACTGAGGGAAATTGACCGGATACCTTCAAGCCCCAGTGAGTTTCAGATTTTCGGCGGCGGGGTTGCGGCTGCATGTTACGGCTTCCTTATGGGGGCAAACCTTACGGAGAGCGTAGTAGCGTTTTGCATCGGCTGTTTTGTGCAGGCATGGGCGCTTTTGGCAAAGCGGTTCCGGCTTTCTAAAATTGTAGTGAATATTGCGGGAGGGATGCTTATTATGTTCCTTGCACTTTTGGCAAGAAGGATTGCGACGATGTCTGTCCTGCGGCTGGACGGGATTATTATAGGGGCGATTATGCCGCTGATTCCCGGACTGGCATTTACCAATGCAATCAGAGATATTGCGGACAGTGACTTTCTTTCGGGTACCGTGCGCATGATGGACGCCCTTATGGTATTTGTCTATATAGCGGTAGGAGTGGGCATTGTGCTTATAACCTTCAATAATATGACGGGAGGATTCATCTTATGACAACGCCTGAGATTGTAAATCACATGCTCTGCTCCTTTGTCGGAACAGTAAGCTTCGCAATTATATATAATGTACCGAAAAAATATTATTTTGCATGCGGGATTACAGGAATGGCAGGATGGCTGACCTATCTTTTTATCAGTTCCCAAAAATATATGTCGGCTTCCGTAGCTTCTTTTTTCGGGGCGCTTGTCGTTGTGCTGATATCGAGGATATTAACCGTGTACATGAAATGCCCGATTACGGTTTTTCTTATTTCGGGCATCCTTCCGCTGGTGCCGGGAGCCGGCGTTTATTACACAGCCTATTATATTGTTACAAATCAATTGACGCAGGCATCATTAAAAGGGATAGAATCATTAAAAATAGCTTTTGCCATTGTAATGGGAATCGTGGTAGTGGTATCGATACCAAGAGAGCTTTTTCATCTTGTCTTCTGCAGAAGGAAGTATAGAAAAAGTGACGAAAAGATTGAAGCACCCAAATAAACTGTGGTACAATAATCATATCATAGACAAAAGAGGGAGGGATTTTTGTGATAGGTAAGACATTGCTCCAGATTTTAAGAGAAAGTGCGTATACCACCGTGCTCAGCGGCTATGCTATGCTTGAAGAAAGCGGCTATCCGGCGATTCGGGACGGTGAGGCATCTTATGATATTGAACAGAAATATGGGTATTCGGCGGATGAGATGTTTTCCAGTTCATTTTATACCGCCCGTACAGAACAATTTTTTTCTTTTTACCGCAATGAGATTTTAAGTGCGCTTGATAAACCACCGGGGAAAGGCTATTACGAGATGGCGGAACTGGAACGCAGGGGGCTTTTCAACTGCATTATAACAAGGCGGGTGTTCGGCCTGCCGGAGACGGCGGGATGTAAAAATGTCATCAACCTGCACGGGAGTGTTTATGTCAATTACTGCCCCCATTGTAAGAAAGACTATTCTTTGGAATATGTCCGGAAGTCAAAGAGAGTTCCGATTTGTGAAAACTGCAGTACGGTAATCCGTCCGGGCGTATGTCTGTTTGGGGAGATGGTGGATAATCAGGTAATTACGAGGGCTGCGGAGGAAGTGCAGAAGGCGGACGTTTTGCTGGTTCTTGGGACGAATCTTAAGACTCAGCTTTGTGCCCAGCTTGTACAGTATTACGAGGGGGAAAAACTGATATTAGTGAAGGATACGCCGCATTTTGCAGACCGCTATGCGGATTTGGTCGTAAATGCAAGAGTGGACGACACTCTGGAAAAAATTATTAAGGAATTAGGAGAGAAGTAATGAGTAAAGTGAGAACAAGATTTGCGCCAAGCCCTACCGGCAGAATGCATGTGGGGAATCTCAGAACCGCACTTTATGCTTATTTGATTGCAAAGCATGAGGGTGGAGATTTTATGCTCAGAATTGAAGATACAGATCAGGTGAGGTTTGTGGAAGGAGCGCTGGAAATCATTTATCATACATTGGAGGAGACGGGACTTATCCATGATGAAGGGCCGGATAAGGACGGCGGAGTGGGGCCCTACGTCCAAAGTGAGCGGAATGCATCGGGAATCTATTTGGAATATGCGAAGAAGCTTGTTGAGCAGGGGGATGCCTATTACTGTTTCTGTGATAAGGAAAGGCTTGCATCTTTAAAAAGCAGGGTATCGGAAGACGGAGGCACGGAAATCGTTGTGTACGACAAACACTGCCTCTCACTGAGCAAAGAGGAAGTGGAGGAAAATCTTGCGTCCGGGAAACCGTATGTAATTCGTTTTAACATGCCGACAGAAGGTACGACTACATTTAAAGATGATATCTATGGAGATATTACCGTACCCAACGAGGAGATGGAGGACTTGATACTTATCAAGTCGGACGGGTACCCGACCTACAATTTTGCGAACGTTATTGATGACCATCTGATGGGGATTACCCATGTGGTGAGAGGAAACGAGTACCTTTCCTCAGCGCCGAAGTATAACCGTATCTATGAAGCGTTCGGGTGGGAGATTCCCACTTACGTGCATTGTCCGCTTATCACGGATGAAAACCATAAGAAGCTGAGCAAGCGCTGCGGACATTCCTCTTACGAGGATTTAATCAGCCAGGGCTTTGTGACGGAAGCGGTTGTAAATTATGTTGCGCTGCTTGGCTGGTGCCCTTCTGATAATCAGGAGATTTTTTCGCTGGAGGAGCTTGTGAAGGAATTTGACTACCGCCATATGAGTAAGTCTCCGGCAGTGTTTGACATTGTGAAACTTAAATGGATGAACGGCGAATACTTGAAGGCAATGGATTTTGATAAGTTTTACGCAATGGCAGAGCCGTACATCAAGGAAGTCATAACAAAGGAATATGACTTAAAGAAGATTGCAGGTCTTGTGAAGACCAGAATAGAAATTTTTACGGATATCAAAGATCAGATTGATTTCTTTGAGACTCTTCCGGAATATGATACGGCGATGTACTGTCACAAGAAGATGAAGACAAATGAGGAGAAATCTTTAGAGGTGCTAAAAGACGTACTGCCTATTCTGGAGGCGCAGGAAGATTTCAGCAATGACGCATTGTTTGAACTGCTGAAAAAATACGTGGATGAAAAGGGCTTCAAGGTCGGATATGTCATGTGGCCGCTTCGCACAGCCGTATCAGGCAGGCAGAGCACGCCGGGCGGAGCTACGGAGCTTATGGAGATTCTTGGAAAAGAAGAGTCCTTAGTGCGCATTCGAAAAGGAATTGAATTATTAAGTTAGGAGAGTCTATGAGTCTTAATGAAGCTCAGAAAGCAGCGGCTGCTCATTTCAAAGGCCCATGTCTGGTGCTGGCAGGTCCCGGTTCGGGAAAAACTCTTACGATTGCAAAGAGAATAGAATATTTGATAAAAATACACAAGGTAAGGCCAGAAGAAATTCTGGTCATTACCTTTACGAAGTATGCGGTGGGGGAGATGAGAAAACGGTTTTGCTGTCTTATGGGGACCGACAAGCTTCCGGTTAGTTTTGGAACGTTTCATTCGGTGTATTATTGGATTTTAAAATGGGCGTATGGACTGGATAATAAAAGCCTGCTGTCAGAGAATGAAAAGTACGCATTGCTGCGCCAAATTGCAGCGGAGCAGAAAGAAGACAGAGAAGACGAGCCGGAGGAGGATTATCTTCGGGGGCTGGCGGAAGAGATAGGACGTGTTAAAAATAACCGGAAGGATATCGTTTCTTATACATCGCTCCATTATGGAAAAGAAGTGTTTAAAAACATATTCCTTGCGTATGAGGAAGCAAAGAAAAGGCTGAAAAAAATTGATTTTGAAGATATGCTGGTGATGTGCTGCCGCTTATTTGAGGAGAGAGAGGACATCCTAAAAAAATGGCAGCAGAAATTCAAATACATATTGATAGATGAATTTCAAGATATCAATCAAGTTCAGTATGATGTTATCCGCATGCTGGCGGCATCCGGGAGAAATCTGTTTGCCGTGGGTGACGACGACCAGTCTGTCTATGGATTCCGGGGCGCAAGGCCGAAAATCATGCTGGAATTTAAAAAGGACTATCCGGATGCAAAGCAGCTTCTATTGGATGTGAATTACCGCTCGGATGAATATATTGTGAAGGGCGCCCTTAAAGTTATTTCAAATAATAGAGAAAGATACGGCAAAAAAATCCGTGCGTTTACGGGCGGCAGGAAAAACATCCAGGTGAGGGAGCTGACGGATAAGGCCGAGGAGGGCAGGTATGTCCTGGGGAAAATTAAAGAGCTTTTAAGTGAAGGAACGTCCGGAGCAGAAATTGCGGTATTGTTCCGTACTGCGTCGGATGCCCGGATACTGTCTGAGATGCTTTTAAAGCATAGGATTCCGTTTTCGATGCGGGAAAAGCTATATAATATATATGAGCATTTTACGGCGCAGGATCTTATCAGCTACCTACAGCTGGCGCA
Organism: uncultured Dorea sp.; assembly: GCA_910579335.1. Taxonomy (GTDB): domain Bacteria; phylum Bacillota; class Clostridia; order Lachnospirales; family Lachnospiraceae; genus MD308. The sequence goes on from CAJTUQ010000052.1 coordinate 14,292, forward strand.
GGGAGTTTATGAGAGAAGATACTTTCTGCGTGTAGTCAATCGTCCAAACAGGTATATCGGGAGAAACAGCATGGACGAGACACCGGTATCCTATGAAAGCCTGCGGCGCTTTTACTGTGACAAGCGTTGGATGATAGACAGGATTGACCAGATGGAACAGGAGATAAAGACGCTTTGGAAGAAGACGCCGTATGCGGCAATTCAATATATTAGAAAGAGCATAGGATATGATGAGTTTTTAAGGGAATATGCACAGTATCAAAATCTTGATTATTTTAAACTCAAGGAGACGATGGACGAGATACAGGAGTCATCAAAGTCTTGTTCGACAATAGAAGAATGGCTTGCTTATGTAGAGGATTACAAGGATATGCTTTTAAAGAAGGGCAGGCAGAGGGAAAAAGAGAAGGATGAAGGAATTGCCCTCCATACGATGCATGGTGCGAAAGGGCTGGAGTTTGAAACGGTTTTCATCATAGGGGCAAATGAAGGGACGATGCCGTATAAAAAGGCGAAGCTTGACGGGGAAATTGAAGAGGAGCGCAGATTGTTTTATGTGGCGATGACGAGGGCGAAGAAACAGCTTATTATCAGCTATACAAAAGAAAAAAATGGAAAGAGTATACCGTGTTCCCGCTTTCTTTACGAAATGTCAGGTAGCCAAAACGGGAAAAATGATGTAGAATAAAAACGGTATGTAATATTTTGTCGCAGGAGGAAGCTATTGTAATGAAAAAGAGAGTATTTGCTGTGCTGGCAGTGGCGCTTATCTGTTTGTCAGGAATAAGCGGATGTAAGAAACACGTCGGTACACCGGAGGACAATGCGGCTTCAGAAGAAGAGAAGGAAGAAGGCGGGGAAACAGAGAAACAGGAGGAAAAGCTTATCGGGTTCAGTGTTATTGACATGAAAAACCCATATTTTATCACATTGGAGAATGCTGCGCGTGAAGTGGCGGAAAAGAAAGGCTATGAAATGCTGATGGAGGATCCGGCGACTGATCCGACGCAGCAGGCGGTACAGATTCAGGAAATGATTGATAAAGGAATATCTGCAATCATATTAAGTCCGGTTGACTGGGAGAAGATTACCCCGTCCCTTCAGGCGCTTAAGGAGGCAGGGGTGCGGATTATAAAT
>CAJTUQ010000052.1:15442-19110 GCA_910579335.1 uncultured Dorea sp.
CGCAGGTCAGGGAAATGGAATATGTGGATGCATATATTGGTTCTGATAATTACAGCGCCGGATATATCTGCGGAGAGGATTTGATTGAAAAATGCCCGGAAGGCGGGAAAATAGCAATTTTGGAGTGTCCTACGCAAAATTCTATTAATGATAGGATTACAGGATTTGAGGAAGCGATTGCTAAAGCGGAAAAAGGCTTTGAGGTGGTGGCGCGTGCGGACACGACAGGAGAATTTGAGCGCGCCCTTTTAGAATCCGAGAAGATGCTTGAGGAATATCCGGATATTGTGGCTATTATGTGCGGGAATGACCAGATAGCCGTAGGCGCTGATTTACGGGGTGGACGGCTCGCCGGATATTAAGAAAGAATTGCAGAAGCCTGATACCCAGATAGCCGGTACGGCAGCACAGTCTCCCATTCACATGGGACAGAAGGCGGCAGAGATTGCGGACTGCATATTGACCGGACAGAAATATGAAAAGGAAACCTATGAAGAAGTGTTTATGATTAACAAGGATAATGTCGGTATGTATGGAGTGGATGGCTGGCAGTAGTATCCGGAAAGGAGACAGATGAAGCAGACACATGGAAGGCCGTTGCCGCTGGGTGTTACGGCTGCAAAGGACGAAGTGAATTTTTCCGTTCCTGTTCCGAAAGGAAAAGAGTGCAGCCTTTTGTTGTATCATCCGGGGAAAACAGCGCCTTGTGCAGCTTATCCGATGAAGGATCGTGTCGGGGAAGTGCACTATATGGCATTAAAAGAAATAGGAAAGAGATCTTATGAATATAATTACAGGATAGACGGCGAAGTGGTTTTAGACCCTTACGCCAGAGCGTTGGCGGGAAAGGCGCGATGGGGGAAGGAGACGAAGATACAGGAGCATGAGGTGCGGTGCGTAATCAGCGGCGGCGGGTACGATTGGGAAGGGGACCAGACACTTGAGATTCCAAGCCATAAGGTAGTTGCCTACAGCCTGCATGTCAGAGGATTTACCAAGGATTCGTCCTCAAAGGTGAAGAAAAAGGGATGCTTTGAGGGAATTGTAGAAAAGCTCCCATACCTGAAAGGGCTTGGCGTCAACCAGATTCACTGCATGCCGGTCTATGAGTTCGAGGAGTGCGGTCTTAAGCGCAATTACTGGGGGTACGGCGAGGCGTACTGCTTTGCGCCGAAAAGTGCTTATGCGGCGGATGGAGACGCAGTCCGCGCATTAAAGGACATGGTAAAAGCGTGTCACAGGGAAGGCATAGAAGTAGTTTTGGAAATGCCTTTTCATACCCATATGCCTAAGCAGGTGATAGAGGAGTGCCTGCGCTATTATATGATGGAATACCATATTGACGGTTTTATATTAAACCCGTCGGTGGCGCCGATGGAGAGTATCTGTCAGGACCCGTTTTTAAAGCGGACGAAGATTCTGTATCATCAGACAGGGTTCCAGAATGTAATGCGCCGGTTTCTCAAAGGAGACGAGGGGATGGTTTCGGACGTCATCTACTGGCTGCGCCACAGCTCCGGTAAGGATGGAACATTCAATTATATTACGAGCCATACAGGATTCACGCTCAATGATCTTGTCTCTTATGACTGCAAGCATAATGAGGGAAACGGAGAAAACAACCAGGACGGGCCGGATTATAACTATAGCTGGAACTGCGGGGCGGAAGGGCCGAGCAGGAAGAAGGAAATTGTATCGCTCAGAAACAGGCAGATAAGAAACGCTTTTCTGCTGACGATTCTGTCGCAGGGTACGCCGTGCCTTCTGGCGGGGGACGAGTTTTATAATTCCCAGAAGGGAAATAATAACGTTTATTGTCAGGACAATCCGGTCGGCTGGGTAAATTGGGGGAAATTAGAGAAAGACAGGCAGCTCTATGATTTTGTAAAAAAGGTTATTGAGATACGAAAGACCTATGAGGTGTTCTGCCCGGAGAGCGAGATGCAGGGAGCCGACAGAGTCGGCTGCGGCGTGCCGGACGTGTCTTATCACGGCGAGAGTGCGTGGCGTGTGCCGTCGGAGGTGTCAAGCAGGCAGCTTGGAGTATATTACAGTGGAGAGACTTATGGAGGAGAGGATTGCTATGTGGTTTACAATATGCACTGGCTCAGCCATTCATTTGCACTGCCGGCGCTTCCTAAGGACCGAAGATGGCATATACTTGCATCAACGGACGGTGTAGAGGAAAGTGCGGAGCCGGTAAAGAATCAGAAGCGTATCGAAGTGAAGGCCAGGACGATTGTAATTCTGACAGGTAGGAAATATGGGGCTTAATTCTTTTCAATTGAAATGCATCGCTGTTATAACAATGATTATCGACCATACGGGAGCGGTATTGTTTCCGGGGGATTTAATATTCCGGTATATTGGAAGAATCTCTTTTCCGATATTCTGTTTCCTGCTGGTGGAAGGTTTTTCTCATACAAGGGATGTCAGAAAATACATGTTCCGTCTGGGGCTCTTCGCCTTGATATCGGAAATACCGTATGATTTGGCATTCCGCAATACCGTATTTGAATATGAGCATCAGAATGTGTTTTTTACTTTGTTTCTCGGAGTCGTGATGATGTATACACTTGAGAAAAGCCGGGAATGGCCGGTAAAAGCCGTTGAAGTGCTGCTGGCTATGTGGTTTGCCAATCTGCTTGGAACGGATTATCGGTTTAAGGGAATCATTCTCATTGCGATTTATTATTTTTTGAGAAATTTCAAATGGAGGAAACTTGCGGCAGGGACGGTGTGGAACCTTTTGTGGGGACGGATTCAAATGTACGGTACGATGGCAACGGCTTTCCTTTTGTTTTACAACGGTAAAAAAGGACCGTCCATGAAGTATTTCTTCTATCTGTTCTATCCGCTTCATCTGCTTATTCTGTACGGACTCCATCATATGACACTATAAACAGCAGGGGATAAAAGGTTTATCCCCTGCTGTTTTCTAAATCTATTATACCACAAAACAAAGGAAAATTAAAGACTGGAAAGAGCGGTTTCTGCCATGCTATAATTTCCTTCCAAAAGAATGAGGAGGGGGAATGTTCTTGGAAAACGATTGGCTGGAATTATTGAAACAAAATCAATTGGAGGAGATTATGCGGACGAATACGGCCACAGAAAGATACGGGCTCGCATTAAGCAGACAGGAAGCGGAGCTTGTGATGGCGGAACACAGGGAGGCTCTGCGGGAGCAACAGCGCATCGAGTTCGGGGCGGGAATTACGCCGAAAATTATTCATATGTTTTGTGATTCGGATTTTATCGGGCAGAATAACTATGTTGATATGATTATCCGGCTGCAGGAAATTTTTTATCTGTACAAGAATGAAATGCAGGATGAGATTACGGATGACGAGCTTTTGAATTTTATGAAGGAGCAGTTTGAGGAAGTATGTTTCGGGGATTTGGAGTATCTGGAAAGCACCTGCCTGAACCTTTTTGCGCAAGCGGTCCGGGCCGGCTACAGAGGGTATGAAAGGACGGAGGGAAGAGGAGATACGTCGATAACCTATGAGAAAGCCAGGCAGCTGATGGAGGCGGTATTGTACTGCATCAATGAACTGGAGGGGAAGGGAGCGGGCCTTGCGGCTGCGCAGAGACTCCCTGCGCAGCAGGCGTATGAAAGAGGGCTTATGCTGGCGGAGGAAAAAGCGAGGGAGGCGCTCAGGCTG
>CAJTUQ010000053.1 GCA_910579335.1 uncultured Dorea sp.
CCTTTGAATGCCGGAATCCCGCAATGGATTTTTTCCGAAAAGGCATATTTAAAATCGATAATCTGGAGCGGAACCTTCTGGCAAATATTATCATTGAGGCAAGAAACTGCTTTCCCTGCCGTTTGGACGACCCCTACCTTCAGAACATGCCTCAGAAGGAGTCTCCGGTATTCGGCTCGGAACAGATGATACTTAATTATCTAGAGCATTTTCTTATCCATATGATAAGGCGCTATTCCTCACCGGACCTTCCCGTTCCAAACTCCCCTGCAAAAGCGGCGACGCTTAATAATGACAATGAAATATTCAGCCGCATCACTGATTATCTTGAAAACAACATCGGCGAACACCTTACCATCGAACAAATCTGCCGCAGCAACTTAATCGGCCGCTCCCAGCTCCAGAAGATATTCCACGAGCGGTGTAAAATGGGGGTCATTGAGTATTTCTCCCATTTGAAAATCGATGCCGCCAAAGAACTGATTCGGACCGAGCGAATGAATTTCACGCAGATTTCCGAACAGCTCGGCTACACATCCATCCATTATTTTTCACGTCGTTTCAAAAAAGAAACCGGCATGACGCCGTCCGAATACGCTTCATCAATCAAAGCAATGGCCGACGGAAAATTTTAAAACCCCCGAAAATAATCATCAGCAAGGAGACAGCAAAATACATGAAGCCATCTTTAACATTCCAAACAGAGGTCTTTACCGGCAGTTCCTTAGGCACCGGCGCAAGTATTCCGGACCTCCTCCCCAAAACAAAAACTCCCGGCATGACCCTGTCCTTTCCGGATACCGATAATGAAATCCGCGCAGGTTACGGAAAGATTACAGCCGCGTACCCATACCGTCCGTACGCCTGCTACAGCCGCACTCTTGAAAAAAAGGAAATGTCCTGCGCCATCCTTGAAAACGATTTTTTAAAAGCCGTTTTCCTTCCCGGCCTCGGCGGACGGCTCTGGTCGCTGACTGACAAGACGACTGGAGAAAACCTCCTTTATACGAACGACGTTCTCCGTCCGTCCAATCTTGCCGTCCGGAATGCTTGGATAAGCGGCGGCGTAGAATGGAATATCGGCCTCATCGGACACTCCCCTTTTACGATGGAGCAGCTGTTTACCGCAAAGCTTGAAGACGACGCAGGGCTCCCCGTCCTGCGCATGTATGAATATGAGCGAATCCGCAAAACCGCATTCCAAATGGACTTCTGGCTTGAGGAGCACAGTCCGTTTTTAAATTGCCGCATGCGGATTTTTAACCAAACGTCACAGACCGTCCCTATGTACTGGTGGAGCAATATGGCAGTTCCTGAATATGAAGGCGGGCGCGTCATCAGCCCCGCCAAAGAAGTCTTTACCAATCATGGCAGCTGCATCTGCAAAGTTTTGCTTCCCCTTGCAGACGGAACCGATATCAGCCGGTACAAGGACATCCCCAGACAGGCGGATTATTTTTTCAACATCCCGGAAAATTCGCCAAAATATATCGCCAATATCGGCAAAAACGGATACGGCCTTCTGCATCTGTCTACAAACAGCCTTAAGGGACGCAAGCTTTTCTCATGGGGGAACAGCGAGGCTTCCGACAACTGGCAGAACTTTCTCACGGAAAAAGCCGGGCGCTACGTAGAAATCCAGGCGGGGCTCGGCAAAACCCAGTACGGCTGCATTCCTATGCCTCCCCATACCACATGGGAATGGATAGAAATGTACGGCCCCGTACAAGCCTCTCCCCAGCTTTTTGCCGCATCCTTTGAACAGGCTGCAATGGAAATCAGCTCCATTGCAGAGCGACATCTTAAGCGTATGAAGCCGGAACAGATGCTTTCTGCCACAAAGCCGCTTGCAGATAAAAAGGGAGTGCTTCTCTGCCGTGGGAGCGGATACGGCGCCCTGGAAAATGAAATCCGAAGCTTCAACAATGAGCCGCTTCTTCCGGGGCATCTTGATTTTTCAAATCTATCGGAAGATGATATGCGTCTGTGCAGATTTCTGGAAACCGGTATTTTCCCGGATTATCCGGTTACGGAAACTCCGCCTGATTTTATTGCGGACGATACGCTTTGTAAGCGTCTTACCGAGACGATTGAAACCCTGAACAAAGGAAATTGGTACGCCCATTACCAGCTCGGATTAAGCCATCTTGCAAAAAACGAATTGAAACAGGCAGAGACGCAGCTTCTTGCTTCAAACACAAGAAAAGAAAATCCGTGGGCGCTGCATGCCCTGGCCGTACTAAAATACAGATGCGGGAATGAAAAACAGGCCGCATCCTGTATTGTATCCGGCTGTTCTTATAGAAAAAAAGATTTGTCATACGTGAAAGAAACCTGGCGGCTCCTTCTGCTCTGCCGCAGTTATGAAGCATTGACCGCCCTGTACGGGTCACTTCCCGGACAATTCCAAAAAGACAGCCGTATCCTTTTCGGATATCTGCAGGCACTGGCGCATACCGGACATGAAAAAAAGGTATTGGATTATCTTGACAGTCATTCCTTTGTTCTTGACGATTTGAGAGAATGCGAGGAATCACTGGGAGAGCTATGGCACTTCGTCCACAAAAAGGTGTACGGGGAAAACGGCCGTCTTCCCCGCAGATATAATTTTAATTCTGTATAAACATGCTACAGCACGATCATAAACACCGGCAGCGTTACAATAGATAAAAGCGTGGATACAAAAATCGTCTGCGACGCAATTTCCGGCCCGCATCCGTACTTATCCGCAAGTATTGCCGTTGTGCCCGCCATAGGCATGGCGCTGAGCAAAACTATCGTATTGCAGAGAATGCTGTCAATGTTAAAAAGCTTTAACACGCCTAGTATCAGCAGCGGATATACTGCAAGCCTAAGCAGGCAGTAATACAGCACCTGCCAATCAAACAGGCGTCTGATATCCGACTCCGCAAGCATGGCTCCGATGGCAAACATAGAAACCGGAACCATGCACTTGCTGATTCCTTCCAGAGTGTTTTGAAGAAATGCTGGAAACGGAATGTTAAAAGCCATTATCACCGCGCCCAGCGCTACCGCAACGATACACGGATGCTTTGCCAGCTTTTTATAGGCCTCTGTGCGGTCCACATCCGTAAAAAGGGCAAGTCCTGACGACCACATCGTAAGGCGCACCGGTATCTGAAAAAAAGACGTATACAGCACACCGGCCGCACCATACAGAGAATGGATGACAGGAAGCCCGATAAAGCTGGAATTTGAGACAATAATCCCATACGTAAAGATTTTCCTTTTATGTTCCGGACAGCAAAAGAAACAATATTTTCCAAAAAAAACACTAAACATCTGTATTCCTAGTGATATAAAAAATGCTTCGGAACAATTTCTTATAAATTCTCCCGAAGCATTCATATCACCCATGAATGAACTGATAATATTGCAGGGAAGAATCACGTTAACTGTGATATCTGATAAACACTTCTGGCCCTCCTGTGTGATAATCCCCGTTTTCTTTAGCGTAAGCCCAATTATTATCAGCATGAACAGCGTAAGCTGCAGATGAATCATCTGGGTAAAAAGAGACATTTTCTTTCCTCAATTTTTAAACTTTTAGCTGTTATACTTCTGTTTGTCAAGCTCTTTTTCCTTCGCATTAACAATTACGTTTACTGCCGCATCGCCGATTACGTTAAGAGGCAGAAGCGCCATCTCAACCGGACGGTTAATTGCTACGATAAGCGCATAACCAATCAGGCACGCATCCGTCGTCCATCCCATACCTGACAATACAGTGAATATCATCGTTGTCCCTGCAATCGGGATTGCAGGGGTTCCTGCTGCCGCACAGATAGAAAGGAATGCCATGACAATCATATTTGCCGGCGTAACATCGATTCCCGCACTTGTTGCGATAAAGGTAACTGCAAACATGTGCATAACCGTTGTTCCATTCATATTGATGGTCATACCTGTCGGAAGCACAAAGCTTGTAATCTCTTTACTGCAGCCAAGCTCGTCAATACAAGTCCTTGTATTTAACGGAAGGCATGCCGCGGAGGAGTTTGTGGAAAATCCAAAGATGCCCACCTTTGCAATCTTTTTAATAAACTTTACCGGATTTTCTTTTGTCGTAATCCAAATTCCCAAAGGATAAAGGGTTACCACCAAAAGGAACAGAGTAAGCATTGCAGATACTATGTACGCCGCTACCGGAGCCAGATACTCTACTCCGTAGATTGCAAATGTTCTGGAAATCAGGCAGAAGATTGCAACCGGACCAATCTTGTTAATCAAAAATGTCAGCCACATGTTGATTACTTCACTCAAATTCTCAAGCACTCTTTTCAGCGGCTCTCCCCGCTCACCCATCTGGTTGAGGCAGAGACCGAGAATAATTGCTACTACTACAATGGCAAGAATACTGTTGTTGGTGCTGGCCGCATCTGTAATATTGGACGGAACCGCATTTACAACCACCGCCAACGGGTTAAACGCATCGATGGTAGCCGCCTCGGCAACCCCTTCACTTGGCAGCGTGACATTGAAAAGCCCCAGCGACTTTACTATGTATGCGATGGTACAGCCAAGCGCCGCGCCGCACACGTAGAATCCGAAGAACCCTGCCAGGGTCGTCCCTGCTATCCGTCCAAGCTTTGTAGAGTTGGAAATACTGCACATGGCAAGGCTTAAGGAAACCAATACCAACGGCACGATGGCAAGCTGCAGGCCCTTCATAAATATCTGTCCAATAATATAGAAAATACCGATTGCGCCGACTCCCTCCGGAACAGTAATATCCTGGAACAACAGCTTGTTCACGATTACCCACCCGTCCTCGGAAATCACATTTTCCCTCAGAAACAGAAACAACAGTCCCACGGCAAGACCGCCCACAAGGGCTATCATCATCTTTTTCACCACGGACATAGGCTCTTTTTTGTTCGCTTCGTTACTCATTTTACTTCACTCCTTTGTATTTTTTTATTCCTTACAGATGCTTTATCTCAATTCCTTCCTCTGCAAACGCCGCCCGTATCCTCTGCACGAACGCCAGCGCCTTCGGCCCGTCTCCATGCACGCACAAGGTGTCTCCCTTGATATCAAGCTCCTTGCCGTTAATGGACGTTACCTTCCCCTCCTTAATCATCCGCACGCAGCGGGCAATCGCAACGTCCTCGTCCGTAATCATGGAGCCCTCCATCTTCCTCGGAACTAAAGACAGATCATCCATATAGGCGCGGTCTGCAAAGATTTCCGACGCAGTCCGAAGCCCCTTGCTTTCTGCAATCTGTCCCAAAACCGCTCCTGCGCAGTAGTAGACGATAAGCTCCTTGTCAAAATCCGTAATTGCCTCGACGATAGCCGAAGATATCTCCTCATCATACTGGCACTGATTTCCCATCGCCCCATGAGGAGCCACATGCTGAAGCTTAAGGCCATAGCTTTTCGTAAATGCCGCCAATGCGCCAATCTGGTACTTTACATAATTCTTTACCTCCTGATAAGAAAGAACCATTTTTCTGCGCCCGAATCCCATTAAATCCGGATAGCCTGGATGTGCGCCTACCATGACGCCCCTCTCCTTTGCCATGCCAACGACCTTGTCCATAACCATCGGATCTCCTGCATGCCATCCGCAGGCAACATTCGCCGTCGTCACATACCGGATAATCTCTGCGTCCCCGCCAAGCTTGTATGCGCCGAAGCTTTCGCCCATGTCGCTGTTCAAATCAACACTGTACATCTTCTTTTTCTCCTTTCATCTATATCATGATGCCATGAACCGTTCTGTACTTAATACAGGCATCATTTATTCACGACGTTCTGCGGTTCGCCTTGCGCAAAGCACTTCAAGTTTTCTACTGCGATATCCATCAGTCTCTGTCTCGATTCCTTCGGAGCCCACGCAATGTGGGGCGTGATAATCATGTTCTTCGCCTGAAGGAGCGGATTATCCATCCGAATCGGCTCCGTGGAGACCACATCCACTGCCGCCCCGGCTACTTTTCCGCAATTTAATGCATCCCGCAAATCTTCCTCTACAATAAGCGGGCCTCTGGAATCATTAATAATCATCACGCCGTCTTTCATCTTTGCAATCGTATCTTTGTTAATGATTCCTTCCGTCTCCGGGAACAGCGGACAGTGCAGCGAAATAACATCTGACTGCGCAAGCAGCGTGTCAAGATCCGCATAATGGCACGTCTCACTCTCAAGCTCCGGGCGCTTAAATGCATCGTAAGCAAGAACCTTCATTCCAAGTGCCTGGGCAATTTTCCCTGTATCCTGGCCGATTCTGCCAAACCCGATAATTCCCATTGTTTTTCCCGCAAGCTCTACCAGCGGATGATTCCAGAAGCACCAATCCGCATTGTTGGTCCAGTCACCCTTTTTCACGCAATCCGAATGCTCTCCTACATGGTGGCACAGCTCAAGGAGCAGGGCGATGGCATACTGGGATACCGCAGCTGTTCCATAAGTCGGAATATTCGATACCGGAATATTTCTCTCCTTTGCCGCCTCAATATCCACGATGTTATACCCCGTAGCGAGTACCCCTACAAATTTAATGTTCGGGCACGCCTGAAAAGTCTCTTTTGTAAGCGGCGTCTTGTTGGTATATACCACCTGTGCGTCGCCGATTCTGGAAATGATTTCCTCTTCCTTCGTACGGTCATAAACCGTCACTTCCCCGAATTTCTCCATGCCTCCCCAGCTGATATCGCCTGGGTTTAATGTGTAACCATCCAATACTACAATTTTCATATGTCTTACCTCCGTTATTGATTTTCTTATTTTTTGTTTCTATGATTTACAGCTTTTCGATTCTTTTTCTATTCCGCCTTATTGATTCTTCCCGTTCAGTCTTTCATCCAATCTGTCAAACTCCTCTGCCTGACGAACATACAAATCCTGCGCCAGTTCAATACTGACCTCGATAAACCTTACCTTGTATCCCGCCATGCTCTGCATCAGCTTCGGCAGATCCACGGAAATAACACTTCCAATCTTCGTATATCCTCCGGTGCTCTGCCGGTCGGCAAGCATTATGATTGGCTGTCCGTTGGGCGGCACCTGTATAGAGCCAAAGGAAATGCCGTCCGTGATAATGTTCCCGTCTCCGATATGACGAAGCGGCTCCTCTCTCCAAAGCCTGCATCCCATCCGGTCAAATTCATTTGTAATCTTTGCACTGTACCAGAAAAACTTCCGGCATTCTTCCTCTGTAAACTCATAATCCTGAGGCCCTCTTACTACGCGGAGGGTCAGCTCCTTCTTCGGGAACGTCTCCGGCACAAGCTTTCTTTTGCCCATGAAAGGAAGTTCGGTCTTAGGCTGTACAAACCCAATCCGGTCCCCTTTCTCCAGCTTCCTTCCATTCATTCCGCCAAGCTCGTTTCTCATAAGCGTAGATTTGCTCCCCATCACCGGAGCTATGTCAAGGCCGCCGGCAAAAGCTATGTATGACCTGCAGCCGTTTCCATTTGTCATTCCAAACGTCAGTACCGCGCCCGCCGGAATCCTTACCGCCTGATACATGGGAACCGGCTCGCCGTCAACATTTGGCGACATGTCCGCACCCGTGACAGCAATAACGTTATCCTCCTCGAACCGGAGCGACGCCCCTTGAAAGGTCATCTCCAAAGCACCTTCGCCCCGCTCGTTTCCCGCCAACAGATTCGCAATCCGAAACGACTTCGTATCCATCGGTCCTGCCGGCGATACGCCGAACTGCTGGTACCCGAACCTTCCCTCATCCTGTACCGTTGTAAGAATGCCGGGGTTTTCAATAATTATTCCCATTTACCTTTCCCCCTTCTTATAAGTTCTTACCCGATAAGTTCCTTTTCGCACGTCTTCCTTAATCTTGTCGTATTCTCTTTTTGAAACAGGCATGTACCGGATCCATTCCCCCGCATGCACTAAAAACGGATCTTCTTTCGTGTAATCGCAAATGACAAGAGGCGTTCCTCCTACGATATTCCATCCGCATGGCTGCGGAAACGGAATCAGGTTAGAAAGATTAAGCTGCGCCACAATAGACTGGCCCGCAATCTTAACCCTCGGAGACTCTCGTCTCTTAAAGTGAAACGGTTCTTTGAATCTTGCAGCATAGGCATGTCCCGGTGCAAACCCAAGCATATAGGTATAATATTCATGCTCGGAATGCATGCGTATAAACTCATTGACCGACACGTCCTCAAACCTTGCGCAGTCCTCTAAATCCGGCCCCAGCTCCCCTCCGTAACAGATGGGTATTTCCTTGACGGTTCCTCCCTGCTCTTTTACGCCCTCCAGACTCTTAAGCCTGTTATGAAGTTCCTTCTTAAGCTCGCCAAACCGTATAATCTGCGGTTTGTAATGAACCATGAGCGATGCGTATGTCGGCACCATTTCCGTAATCCCTTCGATAGGATTTTCCGTCAGATTCAGCAACAGTCCCCGCACCTTTTGATTTACTTCCAAACTAATCTCATTTCCCAGCTGTACGGAAACTGCCGTATCACCCGAAATCAAGAATTTCGCCTCCATTGCCTCTCCTTTCTTCATTTGTGCACTTTTACTAATTTGTTTTCTATTTAATATTTATTTTCTTTCACTTTATTTGTTGATTAGACTATATCACACCTTAATCATTTTAAAAAATGAATTATTTGTTTATAATATATTAATATTTTCTATATTTACACATAAAAAAGACATTTGGCTTTTTAAAAACCAAATGCCCTGTCTGCTATCCTGTCTGTTTACTGCCGGACATTCCCATTTACACTTTTTTCATGCCTCCCACATATCCCCAGTCCTTCCTGCAAAGATAAGGCACCATTCTCTCCTCAAAGGTCTGAACCGCCTTAAGCGTTGCTTCATTGGGATACTTGTGCTTAATTTCGTAAGTGATTCTCTCCGGCGGCTGCACCGGATTCGCAATCTCGCTTACGTACACCTGCCGGAGCGTTTTCAGCCTATCCACTACGGAAATCGGCGCTATCACCCACATTCTTTCATCGGACATAAGATGAAGCAAGAGCTCAAAAGTGTCCACCTCTATTCTCGGCCGCTCTCCCTTGCTTACCCACTGGTCGTGCCAAATCTGGTAGTTTGCCTCCCAGCTTATAAAAATCTCCCATTCCCTGTTCAATTCATCTGTATGGATAACAGGTTTTTTAAGCTCTGTTGTTGCCGCCTGCACAAGAAACATCTTCTCCCTCAGCACCGGACGCGCGATTATATTTTTAAACTGCAGATGATGATATACGAATCCCAAATCTATCTCATGGTTTTCCAGCAGCCCGTAAAGCTCATAGGAATAGTGCGTTTTTATATGCAGATTCATTATATGCTCCTTCGCCCCAAGCATCTCACTGTACAAATCAAATAAAATCGCACTGTTGAGCGTATCTGTACACCCGATAGTAAGGTACAGCTTTTCATGGCTGTTCTTCAAAAGCTGCATCTGCCGCCAAATTGATACCCACCGCTCTGCAATAGGGATAAACTCCTCTCCCTGCGTCGTCAGCTCTATCTGCTTATATCCCTTTTTCCTTGTAATCAATTTCACCTGCAGCTCTTCTTCCAAAAGCTTCAGCCGATGGCTTACCGTCGGCTGAGATAAAAATAGATTGTCCGCAGTCTTGGTTATATTTTTCGTCTTAACAATCATTAAAAAAGTTTCAATATCCGCCAAATTCACATCCGCTCCTCCTTTCGGCATAAATATAAATTATATTAATATTATACAGCGTAATTATTAATTTTTCAATCTTTGCATTCCATGCTATGATGATAAAAAGAGAAAAGAATCTGTAAAAAATCTGTACGGACAAGGAGGATTTAACGTGATGAATAACGAGGAAAAAGGGATCTTATTTTCTGACGAATACCAGAAAAGTTTAAAGGCGCAGTTCTGTTATGCCGATTCGGACCCGGAACACGGGGAGCGTCTTTTCTTTGAAAATTCCGGCGGCTCTCTCAGACTCCGCAAAGCGGTGGAGGTCAAGGCACAGCTTGAAGAATTTCCGGACTGCCCGGAGCGCGTAAGGGGCAGAGGCTATGAGCTTTCCCACTATGTAGCCGACGGGACGAAAGATATTTTAGAGACTGTGTTCGGTGCAAAAAGCGGCTCATTGATTACAGAGCTGTCGGCTTCCCAGAGTATGTTTCAGGCAGTCGGCACAATTATGACAAACGTAAAATGGGGAACAAACGCTGTCACCTCCTCTCTGGAGCATCCGTCGGCCCACGATGCCGTCGAATTTTACTGCGGTCAGACGGGCCGGGAGTTCCGCGTCGTCCCTGCCAATCAGACGACCGGCGGTCTCGATGTAGATGAAATTATGAAATACGTGGACAAAGATACGGTACTGTTAAGTATCATGGCAGCTTCCAATATCTCCGGAAATATCATGGACATCAAAGAGATTACCCGCCGCGCGAAAGAAATCAATCCGGAAATCTTTGTAGTAAGCGATGCCGTCCAGCATGCCCCTCATGCGGCTATTGATGTGGAAGACTGGGGCGTGGACGTCTCCAACTTCGCACCTTACAAATTTTTTGGCGTACGCGGCTGCGGTTTCTGCTATGTTTCCGACCGGGTGTGCGCGCTGCCGCACCATAAGCTCATCCACAAGGACGACCATGTATGGGCTCTGGGCACCCCGACTCCGGCAAACTTTGCAGCTATGATGGCGGTTATTGATTACGTATGCGAAATCGGCGCACATTTTATCAACAGCACAGACCGGCGCACTTTATATGTAGAGGGTATGCACCGCATCCACCTTCAGGAGCGCGCTCTTCTCTATCGAATGCTGGAGGGCACAGACGAAGTTCCGGGGCTCCGCCACATTGATAAAGTGGAAGTATATGTAGATATGGAAGACCTTACTTATAAAGACTTAATTGTCGCTATGGGGATAAAGGGCATCGAATTTTCCGCCCTTTCCCAGAAATATTTAGAGCATGGCGTTACCGTATTCGAGCGCTTGAATACAAGCCCGTATTCGAAAAGAATCGTGGAATCGCTTGGACTTCAGGGAGCAATCCGCGTATCGCCGCTGCACTGTCACGGGACGGACGACATTGATAAATTCCTGAAAGCTACAAAAGAAATTGCTGATTCCATTTAGTTTCCCCTATATATTCTTCTGCGTTTTTGATAGAAGAGCTCTCTGCCTTCCGTTTTCTTTCGAGAGCGGAAGGCAGATTTGCACTTGATTCAAAATAAGCGGCACGTTATACTAAGTTCAACACACAGAGAATAGCAAATACAACATTTGTTGATAAAAAGGAGAACCATTTATGAAACTAACCATACTCGGAACCGGAAATGCTGCGGTGTGCGAATGCTATAATACCTGCTTCGCCCTCTCAAAAGGAAACTCTCATTTCCTCATAGACGCCGGAGGCGGCAATCGAATATTAAAAGCACTGAAAGATACGGGCATTGATATCTGCAGCATCCACGATGTTTTTGTGACCCACGAACATGTGGACCATGTGCTTGGCATTATCTGGCTCATCCGCATCATCGGCCAGCGTATGAACCAAGGTAAATACGAAGGGGAGCTCTGCATCCGCTGCCATAAGGAGCTTGCCGAAAAAATTCAGGCAATTGCAAATATGACCGTTCAGCAGAAGGTCTGCCGGCACATGGGCGGGCGCATCCGCTTTGATATCGTAGAAACGGGTGATTTGCGTACGATTCTTGACTGTCCCGTAACATTTTTTGACATAGCTTCCACAAAAGCCAAACAGTTTGGATTTACCATGCAGCTTGACAACGGGAAGAAATTCACCTGCGTGGGAGACGAGCCCTACAATGCAGTGAACCATCATTACGTAACCGGCAGCGACTGGCTTTTACATGAAGCGTTCTGTCTGTTTGGCGAAGCGGATAAATTCAAACCTTACGAAAAACACCACAGCACGGTTAAAGAGGCCTGCCAGCTTGCGGAAAGCTTAAATATCCCGAATCTTCTTTTGTATCATACGGAGGAAACGCATCTCAAAGAACGGAAGCGTCTCTATACCGAAGAAGGAAAACAGTATTTTCACGGAAACCTTTACGTACCTGACGATTTAGAAACATTTGAGTTATAATTTTTGTTAACAATTATTTCTTATTTTAAACACATTTTTATCACAGTTTTTGCGTATACTATAATTGTTCGGAAGAGAAAACCGAACACAAATAATTCTTTTTCATAACTTTTTCCTCAGGACTGCACACCTCCCATATGCAGTCCTTTTAAATGAAAAAAACGGCCAAACTTATCTAAAGATTATGTTTGGCCGTTTTTTCTATATCAGTTTTATCCCTATTTTCCCGGCTGCCCGTAATAAGCGCCCGCTCCGTGCTTCCTGTAGTAATGCTTATCCTGTAACTCCTGAGGAGCCGGCTTGTTCTGCGGGTGAATCATCTCGCATCTCGCCGCCATTTTCGCCACTTCCTCAAGCACTACCGCATTGTGCACCGCTTCATTGGCATCCTTTCCCCACGTAAACGGCCCGTGGTTTTTGCAGAGCACTGCAGGCATTGCTTCATAATCAATACTATGCGCTTCAAATTCATTTGCTATCAAAACACCTGTATTTTTCTCATAAGCCTCGTCAATCTCCTCCTTTGTGAGATTGCGCACGCATGGAACCTCGCCATAGAGATAATCCGCATGCGTCGTCCCGTAACATGGAATCCCTCTTCCTGCCTGCGCCCAGCTTGTAGCCCACGAAGAATGGGTATGAACGACGCCGCCGATATTCGGGAAGCGGTTATACAGCACTACATGAGTAGCCGTATCGGAAGACGGATTATAATCTCCCTCCACCTTTCTGCCGTTAAGATCTACCACTACCATGTCTTCCGGTTTCAGTTTGTCATATTCGACTCCGCTCGGCTTGATAACGAAAAGTCCCTTCCCACGGTCGATTCCGCTTACATTTCCCCATGTAAAGGTTACAAGGTCATATTTCGGAAGGAGCATGTTCGCTTCATATACTTCCTTTTTCAGTTCTTCAAGCATTTCAGATTCTCCTTTTCTCTATAACAAGTGCTTTGCCGCCGCCTGCTCGATTTCCACGCCTTCTTTGTATCTCTTAATAAATACTTCAAAGCCCTCTACATCTTTTGCATCCGGTTCCATACTGGTACCCGCATTTCCGGCAAAAACCTTCTCCGACAGATAAGCCTGCAGGGTCTCTCCCTCTTTCCTGTGAACCATGTAGGACGCCAGAAGAGCCATCCCCCACGGGCCTCCTTCGCCGGCCGTCTCCATAACGGATACCGGAGCATTGATTGCCGCTGCAAGAATCCTTTGTCCTACCCCCTTTGTCTTGAACAATCCGCCGTGTCCAAGGATGGAATCAATCTCCACATGCTCTTCCTTCAAAAGAATGTCCATCCCCACTTTCAGCGCACCAAGCGCTGTAAACAGATGCACCCTCATAAAGTTTGCAAGATTGAAATTGCTCTTCGGGGTTCTTACAAACATCGGTCTTCCCTCGGTCACGTTCGTAATGTTTTCTCCGGAAAGATACCCGTACGACAGCAGTCCGCCGCAGTCTGCGTCTCCTTCCAAAGCCTTATTATAAAGCGTGCCGAACAGTTTGTTCATATCTACGTCGATGCCAAAAGTTTCGGCAAATTCTTTAAAAAGCCCAACCCATGCATTGAGGTCGGATGTACAGTTATTGGCATGCACCATTGCCACTAGGCTGCCGTCCGGCGTCGTCACAAGATCAATCTCCGGGTATACCTTTTTAAGCTCCTTCTCCAGCACAACCATTGCAAACACGGAGGTTCCGGCGGACACATTACCCGTGCGCCTTGCCACGCTGTTTGTAGCCGCCATGCCCGTTCCGGCGTCGCCCTCCGGCGGACACAAAGGAATCCCAGCCTGCAGCGCGCCGCTTTCATCAAGCAGTTTTGCTCCTTCTTCCGTAAGAACACCCGCATTTTCGCCGGCCGTCAATACCTTCGGGAGAATCTCCTCCAGCTTCCACGG
This sequence comes from uncultured Dorea sp., assembly GCA_910579335.1. Taxonomy (GTDB): domain Bacteria; phylum Bacillota; class Clostridia; order Lachnospirales; family Lachnospiraceae; genus MD308. The sequence continues at coordinate 13,959 of CAJTUQ010000053.1, forward strand.
ATAATTCTTGTCAGCTACAAGCTCATTAAACTTTTGAATCATCCCCGCATCGTAATTTTTCGTCTCAGGATCAATCGGAAACATGCCGGATACATCCCCCACGCCAAGAACCTTCTCCCCTGTAAGCTGCCAGTGAATGTATCCCGCCAGCGTCGTAAAGAACGCAACGTCCTTTACGTGCTCTTCTTCATTCAGAATCGCCTGATACAGATGGGAAATACTCCATCTCTGCGGAATATTATACTGGAAAAGCTCCGTCAGGGCCTCCGCCGCCGGACCGGTCGTAGAATTTCTCCATGTGCGGAACGGCACAAGAAGCTTCCCGTCCTTGTCAAACGCCATGTATCCATGCATCATGGCACTGAATCCAATCGCGCCAATCGTCGTCAGCTGCACATCGTATTTTTCCTTAACATCCCTCGCCAGTTTCTTATAGCTGTCCTTAAGCCCCGTCCAGATATCATCAAGACTGTATGTCCAGAAACCATTCTCCAGACGGTTTTCCCACTCATGGTCGCCCGACGCCACCGGATTATGCTCCTCATCAACAAGCACCGCCTTAATTCTGGTAGAGCCAAACTCCAGCCCCAGCGCCGTCCTTCCACTCTCAATCATTCTTTTTATCTCAGCCTTATTTCCCATACGGCCTACCTCCTTGATTATCTCAGCCTAATTATTTGCGGTATGCAACACTGTTCCACAAAAGCTCATTCTTAAACTGGCGGATCGTCGTATCTTTATCAATATAAACCGCCTCAATGCCCATTGCATTTGCCCAGTCGCCCATCTGCTCTGCAGTAAGGTCATAGGAAAATGCCGTGTGGTGCGCTCCGCCCGCCAGTATCCACGCTTCCGCTCCGGTCTTAAGGTTCGGCTGCGGCGTCCAGAACGCAGTCGCAACCGGAAGCTTCGGCATCGGTTTTTCATTTTTCTTACACTCAACATCATTGATAATCAGGCGGAACCTGTCCCCAAGGTCAATAAGGGACGTTGCAATCGCAGGTCCTGTCTTCGATGTGAATACGAGCCTTGCCGGATCTTCTCTGTCGCCCATAGAAAGCGGCTGCTCTTTAATGCTGATTTTTCCGTCTGCGATGGACGGGCATACCTCAAGCATGTGCGCCTGCAGGATACCCTCCTTGCCCGGCACTAAATTGTATGTGTAATCCTCCATAAAGGATGTTCCCTTTGCATCCTTCATTCCCTGAGTCATAATCTTCATTACACGGACCATCGCCGCTGTTTTCCAGTCTCCCTCTCCGCCGAAACCGTATCCTTTTTCCATCAGTCTCTGGATAGCGAGTCCCGGAAGCTGTTTTAATGCGCCGAGGTCCCCAAAATGCGTTACAATTGCATGATAATTCTTCTCTTCCAGGAATCTCTCGAAGCCAATCTCAATTCCCGCCTGTACTGCCACATGCTCGCGAAATTCTTTTTCATCTCTTCCCTCTAAAAGAATCTCATACTTATCATAGTACTCTTCAACTAGCGCCTCAATGTCTCCCTTGGATACAGCGCCCACGGCCTCTGCAATCTCATTTACCGGATATGCGTCAATCTCCCAGCCGAACTTTATCTGAGCTTCTACCTTGTCGCCCTCAGTAACGGCAACATTGCGCATATTGTCGGCAATCCTCATAACACGGACATGGCTGCTCTCAATCACGCCGACTGCCGTGCGCATCCATGAGCCAATCCTCTTTTGCACGTCTGCGTCCGCCCAGTAACCCATAACCACTTTGCGCTCCATACCAAGACGGCTGAAAATATGTCCGTATTCGCGGTCGCCGTGCGCTGCCTGATTCTCATTCATAAAATCCATATCTATCGTATCGTACGGAATTTCTCTGTTAAATTGTGTATGCAGATGTAAAAGCGGTTTCCTAAATTCCTGAAGTCCCAGTATCCATGACTTAGCCGGAGAAAACGTATGCATCCATGTAATCACGCCGGCGCAGTTATCATCCGTATTCGCCTCGTTAAATGTCTTTCTGATTAATTCATTCGTAATAAGCGTAGGCTTCCAAACCACCTCAAACGGAAGGTTCCCGGACTTGTTTAATTCCTCTACGATAATCTTTGAATGCTCCGCCACATGCGCCAAGCACTCATCCCCGTACAAATCCTGCGACCCGGTACAAAACCAGAACTGATACTTCTTCATCTCCATCATAATATTTTGTCCTCCTTTTTATGATTTCTAGGTATTTACATGTTTTCCCGTTTTCTAAATTAAAATTTTTCATATGAAGCAATCTGCTTCCATTCTTCCCATCCCGTCAAAATTCCCAGGAATTAAAAGGGGGCGGGATTATGTGAATCCCGCCCCCTTATTCTCCATACTGCTCCGGCAGCTACGCTCTGTTACGTATAGTCACCGATAATCCTGGTGGAATTCCTTACAATTAGTTTGGATTTTAGCTCTACGCTTTCCGACACTTTCTCACTGTTGAGCAGTGAAAGCATAATTCTCGCAGCATTTTCCGCCAGCTCGTTAACCGGGTTATTCACCGACGTAAGCGGCACGTCACAGTACCCTGCCAAATCCGAATTATCAATTCCGACAATTGATAACTCCCCCGGAATCGAAATTCCGTTTATTTTACAGATATTTACAAGCTTAACCGCAACCTCATCATTATAGCAGACACATGCCGTACAGTCCTTGAGGCGGCGGAGATAAAAATCCCCGTCCTCCTCCATCTCATGGAAATCCATTGTATCTATCCAGCTAATATATTCACTTTTTATCTTGATATCATGTTCCATCAAAGCAGACATATAACCGGCATATCTTTTATGCCCCTGCCCGTCGTCAAGCTTAAAGATTCCGCCTATTTTCCTGTGTCCGCACTCAAGAAGATGCTCCGTCGCCGTCTTTCCCGCCCAGAAATCATCCATACTTACATGCAGTGCAGAAAGTTCAGGATACGCGCTGTTTATAAACACCACGGGAACTCCTCCCCGCTTAAGCTCACGGTACAAATCGAGGTTCGGATTGGGAAGTCCGCTTTTCGTTGTCTCCGCGATCACGCCGTCGATTACGTCCTCCCGGAGAAAATTTTTCAGGATATTGCGCTCGCGCTCAACCGCATTATGCGTAAATGCTATTTGAAGCGTATATTCGGCCTTTGAGAGAATCCGTTCAATCTCATTGATAATTCCGGTAAAAATATACTCGTCAACATACGTCATCATTATCGCAATGCGCATGGTCTTCTGCTTTCGGCTTATGCTGCGCCTGCTCCCCTTCACATAAGTCCCGCTTCCTCTTATACTGACAACAAGGCCCTTGTCTATGAGAACAGAAATCGCATGGCGGACGGTCTGACGGCTCACCTGAAAAATGGATACAAGCTTATTTTCCGAATAAATCTTATCCCCGTCAGACAGCTCCCCATTTTCAATCTTCTCTGTAATCCAGTCAACAATTTCTTCATACTTCGCTTTTTGCTCCGCCATGCCGTCTCTCAACTTTCTTTTTTAATTTTCCGGCAGAAGGGATTGATTAATTCTTCTTCTTGGAAGAAATAACGTCAAACGTAACCGCTCCAAGAAGTACAAGACCCTTTACAACCTTCTGCAAATCTGTGGACAATCCGCAGAGAACCATTCCGTTATTCAAAATACCCATAACGAACGCTCCTACGACTGCTCCAAGAATTGTACCGACACCGCCTGCCGCTGCCGCGCCGCCGATGTAGCATGCGCCGATTGCATCAAGCTCAATACCGTCGCCGGCCTTCGGGGTTGCAGAGCCTGCACGCGCTGCAAGGATAATACCTGCAACCGCACCTAAAAAGCCCATATTTGTGTATACCCAGAAGAACACCTGCTTCGTATTGATACCGGAAAGCCTTGCCGCCTTCATGTTGCCGCCCAACGCATAAATCTGACGGCCTGCAACTGTCTTGCTTGTAACGAAATGATAGATTGCAACAATAACTCCCATGATGAGAAGTACAATCGGAAGGCCGTTGCAGCGTGCAAGTTTATACGCATAGAACCATACAATGCCGAGGATGATTGCGTCTTTAATAGCCACCTGCCACATCGGAACAAGTGCGAACCCATATTTTTTCTTAGCTGCAATCGATTTTAATTCAGATAAGACAATCAGGACGGTAGCGATAATTGCCACAACAATTGTAACAATGTCAATCGTTCCATCGCCGAACGGAACCTTATTTGTAACGAAGAAGCCCGCTCCTACAAACTTAAATGCATCCGGAACCGGTCCTACTGTCTGCGACGCAAGGAATGTATAGGTAAGTCCACGTCCAATCAACATGGAAGCCAGTGTCGCAACAAACGGAGGCACGCTCATGTATGCAATAAAGAATCCGTTAAATACACCAAACAGCAGACCAACGCCGATTGCCGCAAGAAAGCCTACCGGAATGCTCATGCCAGCTTCACATACAAGCTTCGCCGCAACCGCACCGCAAAGAGCTACATAAGAACCGACGCCAAGGTCGATGTTACCGGTAAGTACGCACAACAGCATACCTGTTGCAAGAATTACGATATAACCGTTCTGCATCAGAAGGTTGTTCATGTTCATCGGAGTCGCATTTGAGCCTCCTGTCAAAATATAAAAAATAATGTAAATTGCCAGCAGCGCCAATACCATGCCATACTGCTTTAAATTCAGATTAACTGTACTCTTCTTTTCCATCATTAAGCTCCTTTCTGATTATTATGCTGCATAATGCATTTCATAATCTTTTCCTGTGATAATTCTTCCTTTGACAATTCTCCGGCAATCTGGCCTTCGTTCAGGACATACGTCCTGTCACAAGTACCTATGATTTCCGGCATCTCTGAAGAAATAACGATAACCGCTTTGCCGGATTTTGCCAATTCGTTGATGGCGCAATAGATCTCATACTTAGCTCCTACGTCGATACCGCGAGTAGGCTCGTCAAGAATCAGGACATCCGGTTCGGTTAACATCCATTTTGCCAATACAACCTTTTGCTGATTACCACCAGA
>CAJTUQ010000054.1 GCA_910579335.1 uncultured Dorea sp.
AAATATTTTAAAACCAATTTTGACAGGATACTCATAGCTTTCCTCGTTTCCTTCTCATAGTTTTCACGATTCTTCCGTCCTCAATCACTATGATCCTCTTACTTCCTGCCGCAATCTTTTCATCATGGGTAATCAGCAGTATCGTCTGCCCGTATTCCTCATTCAGCGTGCGAAACAGCCGCATAATCTCCCTGCTGTTTTTCTGGTCCAGATTGCCGGTAGGCTCATCTGCCAGAAGCAGTTTCGGCCTGCCCATTACTGCGCGCCCGATCGCCACCCGCTGCTGCTGCCCTCCGTATCCGCTCCTTGAGTCCTAATATCTTAAGGAGGCTGGCAAGAAATTCCCTGTCTACTTTTTTATGGTCCAAAAGCACAGGAAGACTTATATTCTCCTCTACGTTGAGCACCGGAATCAAATTGAAGAACTGATAGATCTGGCCGATTTCCCTCCTTCGAAATACGGTCCGTTTGTTCTCCTTCATGTCGTAAAGAGATTTTCCGGCAATATATACCTTTCCTTTTGTCGGCACGTCCACTCCTCCGAGCAGATGCAGAAGCGTAGATTTTCCGGAACCGGACGGCCCAAGAATCGTAACAAACTCTCCTTCTTCTACAGAAAACGATACATGGTCCAAAGCTGTCACCTTGTTATCGCCCCTGCCATATTCTTTCGTAAGCTCTTCTGTCCTTAATACTTCCATTCTTCTTCCTCCCCGGCCAATCCACCGGTATGCCCAAAAACAATGCGTCAGAGACACTTCTATATGCTCTCGTCCCTGACGGCCTCGATAATATTCAAATGCCTAAGCTGCATTGCCGTGTAGACGACAGGTGCAACGACAAGGACGATGGCGGCTGCAAACTGCAAGATAATGATGTCCCACGGTATCACCTTTTCAATTGTGTTCCACTGACTAAATTCCTTAAATACTTCCGGCAGAAGAAGCAGGCTTACAGGGATTCCGATAAATCCCGCCGCAAGCCCATACAGGGAATTTTCGGCAATCAGCATCCTTTTCAACGTCCCATCTTCCATCCCCATAGACTGATAAACGGCAAACTCCCGCCTGCGCACCCGCATCGCCATAGAAATATTCTGGAAAATACTCGTCAGCGACAATGCAAAAATGAGAAGGATCAATCCGTACCCCAAAATCTGTAATATAAACTCTTGTGAATGGAAATACTGCTCCTTCTTAGAAAGCGTGCGTCCTCCGAACGCAAAGGCATCATTTTCCGGCAGCTCTTCCAAGCCATAATTCCGTACATCCCTACTCTGCATCCCTTCTTCATGGAGTCCGCATTCCGCTGCAAGCTTTCTGACGATGCGCCATACGGCTTTTTCCTCCTCCATACGCACAGACAGCTGTCTGTGAAATACCTTGTCCGCAAAAGAGCTTCCTTCTCCGGTCTCCTTTCTCTTTACATCGAACTTGATATATGTGGGAATGCTTTTATGCTCCCAATGGTTGAATATCTTTGTGTCCGCAGGGTGCTCTCCATAGGTATCTCTGTATTCCGGGCTCTCTAGGAGCCGCTCAAAATCATCCATAGGAAGATACATTCGTAGATTTCCCCGTTCAATCTCCTGATGGCCGTCCGGTTTCTCCGGATTTCCGGAATAATAGGGGCAGGCGGGCGCCTCCTTCGTAGTTCCAATTAGCCGGAACTCTCCTTTTCTCAGCTCATCCACCTGCTTTTCAATGCCAAAGCTTAATTCTTCCATGTCCCCGTACCTGCTGTACAGAAAGCTGAATCCGCCGTCCTCCTTTATATTCAGTACACTTTGGCGCAGCGTCTCTTCCTCTGTGCGGACTTCGATATAATCCTCAACGAGCGCCGGCGCCGCTTCTCCCTCCGTGATTTCATATCCGGCCTTTTTTACGTACTCCTCAAATGTTGGCAAATCCAGTCCTATAATATCTAAAGGAATCCAGTAGCCTGATACCGTATTTCCCGTATGGCAGTCCCTAACCCCCATCCGGCTCTGCGTATAACCAATGCCTGCCTGCACGCCGAAATCATCCAGCCCCTCCTTAAGCTGCTCTCTTTGAAACAAAACCCCGTAAAGGGCGAGTTTTCTCTCCAGACTCACCTGGGTCACTCCATCCATTCCGGCAATTTTCTCATAAAATGCGCGGATTTTTTCCGGGTCATTGGAATACACCTCCGTCCACATTCCAAGTTCGGGCCGCTCCCTTTTATCCTTAGGGTAGTAATCTCCGTTCAGTCCCCGCATTCCGGCGGTTCCATCCAGCAAAAGACAGAAAGCAGCCACCAGCGCAAGCCCGTTTGCAATATAATTTTTCTGTCTCACCCAAACATTCTTTGCCGCCAGCATCCCGGCTGTCTTAACCAGCTTACGCTCTGTCAGCAAATCTGTTTTTTTCTGAAACTTCTCTTCTATTGAAATCTGCCGGATCATCAAATCCATGACGGATGCTTTTACCGCTCTTCTGGCCGGGAAAAAACAGGCAAGAAAAATCATCCCCCAGCCTGACAGCGCAAGCCTCCCTAAAAGATACGGCGTAATCTTCATAGAGAGCCCCTCGTACAAAAAGTACGTCCGCACCCAGCAGATAATCCCCCGCGCCAGCAGAAGCCCCGCGCCGATTCCCACAGGTATCCCTGCCGCCCCTTCCACAATACCTTCCCAGTAAACCGCCGATGCCTTCTGGCGCGGGGTTGCTCCTATGCTCCCAAGAATCCCCAGATAGTTTAACTTCTCAAATGCAGATATGGCATATGCGTTGTAAATCAACACGCAGCCAAGACCAAGAAGCATTGCCAGAACAGTCTTTACCAGCAGCCCCACTCCCATCCATGAGCCGTTCGTAATGCCTAGGTATTCCAACAATTCCATATGATAGGAGACCGGATACCTGCCAGTCGACCCGTCAGCCAGCTTTACCCGCTCTCTTTCCGGCAGCGGCTGCATTCCGATTCTTTTTGCAATTCTCTGCGTCTCGGAAAAGATCCCGTGATTTACTCTTTTCATCTCAACCTTGACGCAGAGCTTATTCCCCTCCTTATGCTCTTCACAATTTGTGACGGCAGTACATCTCCCGATTCTTTTTGACTTCTTTAATTCTTCAAACTGCTCTGTTGTCAGTCCGTGAAAAACCGCATGATAGCTGTCCTCGACCTCAATTACCGTATCGATAAGCATTCCTAAGAACGTTTCTGCAAAGACATTGACGGCTGTGACGATTGTCATCGTTATAATGATTGCAGAGGCCGCCGCCATTGTCCTCTTTTTGTTCTTTCCCATGTACCGAAGCGTCAGCCTGCATATGACATCCATATCCGCCGTCCCCCTTTTTCCTACTTTTCTGTCCCGGCCGGCTTTTTATACACCTTATATGCATAGTAGTCCGGGGAACTTGCATCGTAGGAATCAAACTCTGAAGCCGCATATTCCTCACAGATTTCGTATATACTTTCCTGACCGACAAGCCCGTTTGCTTTCAGGCTTTCTTCTGCCTTTTCCAGGCTGCCTCCTCTCATATACGCTGCTATTGCCATCTTTTCAATTTCATCCGGAGCCGCTTTCACCTCCTGTCCCCTTGTCCACAAAAGCTTTTTATCATTTTTAAACGCTCCGAAATAGCTGATTTCCTTGCAGTTCCATACATAATCATCCCCTAAATTCCACACGTCCCCCTCACTGCTCATCGGAAATATATATGCCGCCTCCTTGACGCCGGCTACGTCCTGAAGCTTTGCAAGCCATCCGTCCGCTTTTTCAAAGCTTACTCTAAAATATGCCTCATCGGTATCCTGGCCCCGCGGATGCATCGGCGTCTCCATCCTCGGCCTCTCACTGATACAGAACTCCTTCTCTGATGAGAACACCATATAAATATCCCCGTTTTTCAATCGGTACGTCTCCTTTACCTCCACGTCCGCCGGCGGCATTCCCGAAAAGACACTTCCGAAATTACCTTCATTTGTCGTAAGCTGCGCCAGCAGATTTTCCGCCAGAATTACAGCGATCAGTATGATTGCGGCAATTATCATATGATCGAACGTCATCTTTCTTTTAAATTTTAAAATCGCTTTCACCGCCATGTCCTCCTGTTCTTTCTCCGCCTTTTCCGAACCCTGCCGTATGCCCGGCACAATCCCCCGTATTTCCGGCAGGCGCCCGGAAGTCTTTTCATACACTTTCCTGCATTCTGCGCACACTTTTATATGTTCCTCCACCATCCTGCGGCTCTCCGGCAAAAGGACGTCGTCCTCGTAAAGCACAAGCAGATCCTGAACGACCGCACATTCTCGTTTCATCTTTTACACCTCCTCCCCCAGCATTTCCTGAAGCTTTATCTTTGCCCGATGATAGGTTACCCTCGCCCATCCTTCTCCTCTTCCATATATGCCTCCGATTTCCCGAAAAGATAATTCTCCTATTACGCGCAAGGCAAACACCTCCTTATACGGCTCATTCAGCCTGGCAAGCTCTCTGTATATCCTCATAGCCTCATTTCTCCTTATAACCGTTTCTTCCACATCTTCCCGCTCTCTGCCCCCTAAACCGTATCTGCCTTTTTCCAAATTTTCTTGTGTCAGTTCTTCTTCGGCAAGATGCTTTTGCTTTTTTTGCCATGACAGATACGTATTCTTCCCGATCTGGAACAGCCAGCTTTTCATGGAGCAGTCTCCCCGGAACTTTCGTATAGATTTAATTGCTTTGTAAAAAGTTTCCTGTGCAAGCTCCTCGGCCACGTCCTGCTTTCCGCACAATGTATACAAAAACCGATAGACATCCGGATAGTATAATCGGTAAACCTCGTTGATTTCCAAGCATCTCACCCCCTTTGTATAAGAAGACTCCCCTGAGAAAGATTCGTTACAAAAATTGACCCAGAATATTTCAAAACCAAGAAAGCCAATAAAAGAAAACAGACCGGAAAATCACCTTCCCGGTCCGTCTCTATCTTTCTTTTTATAACTGGCTCTCAAGCACTTCCTTCACCTTTGCCACCGCAGCGTCAATTCCTTCCGGATTCTTACCGCCGGCCTGCGCCATGTTCGGCCGTCCGCCGCCGCCGCCGCCCACAAGCGCCGCAATCTCTTTTATCAGGTTTCCGGCATGGGCGCCTTTCTCTACAGCCTCTTTTGTAGCCATCGTCATAAGATTTACTCTGCCCTGCGCAGAAGAAGCCAGCATAATCACTCCTTCCCCAAGCTTGTCTTTTAGCTTGTCACCCAAATCACGAAGGCCGTTCATGTCAACTCCGTCCACTTTTGCGGCGAGAAGCTTCATTCCCTTCACTTCAACCACCTGGCTCATCACGTCTCCCAAAGCATCCTTTGCAAGTCTCGCCTTGAGACTTTCCACCTCGCTGCCAAGCGCCTTATTTTCGGCCAGCAGGCTCTTTATCTTTTCGGAGAGCTTGCCCGGCTTCGCCTTTACAAGCTTCGACGCCTCCACAAGCCTGTTCTCCAGCTCGTTGTAATAATTCATAAGCCCCTGGGAAGTCAGCGCTTCGATACGTCTCACGCCTGCAGCGACCCCGGTCTCAGAGACAATCTTAAATGCCGTAATGACACCTGTATTAGCCACATGGGTACCGCCGCAGAACTCTTTGGAAAACTCGCCCATGCTTACTACTCGGACAATATCGCCATACTTCTCGCCAAACAGCGCAGCCGCCCCCGTCTTTTTCGCCTCTTCAATCGGCATGTTTTCCGCCGTTACCGGAAGGCAGTTCATAATCTGCTCATTCACGATTTCTTCCACTTTGTGAATCTCTTCCTCTGTCATTGCGGAAAAATGCGTAAAGTCAAACCGCAGCCTGTCTGCATTGACCGAAGAACCTGCCTGCTCCACATGATTTCCCAGAACCATCCGCAGAGCCTTCTGCAGAAGGTGGGTCGCACTGTGGTTATTGGCAGAAAGAGCCCGCTTTTTCGTATCAATCTCAAGCGTCACCGTATCACCTGTCTTTACCATGCCCTTTCTGACGCACCCTTTATGCCCAATCTTTCCTCCGGGCAGTTTCAGCGTATCTTCTACCTCAAACTCAAAATCCCCAGCACAAATCAGCCCTGTGTCCGCTTCCTGACCGCCGCTTGTGGCATAGAACGGCGTCTCCTTTACAAACACCGTACCTATATCGCCGTCAGACAGCGCCTCTACAATCTCCGTCTCTGTCGTAAGCACTGTAACCTCCGACTCGGCGGATGTTTTCTCGTATCCCACAAAAGTGCCCGTAACAGCCGAATCTATCTCGTCATAAACGGTAGCTTCCCTTCCGCTGTAGCTATGCTCGCCAAAAGTTCCTTTTGCCTTTGCCTTCTGCTCTTCTACTGCCTTTTTAAAACCTTCCTCATCAATGGAAAGCCCTTTTTCTTCCAAAATCTCAATCGTCAAATCAACCGGGAAACCGTACGTGTCATAGAGCCGGAAAGCCTCCTTGCCAGACAGCATCTTTTCGCCCTTCTTTTCCATCTCATCCTCGATTCCTGCAAGAATCGTAAGTCCCTGGTCAATCGTCCGGTTGAACTGCTCCTCCTCTTTTGTAATGACCTTAAAGATAAAGTCCTTCTTTTCCTCAAGCTCCGGATACCCGTCCTTCGATCCTTCAATGACCGTCCCGGCAAGTTCTACAAGAAATTCCCTGTCAATGCCAAGAAGCCTCCCGTGGCGGCTTGCGCGTCTGAGAAGGCGTCTGAGCACATATCCCCGTCCGCTGTTAGAAGGCAGAATGCCATCTGAAATCATAAAAGTCACGGAACGGATATGGTCGGTAATCACGCGCACAGAAACATCCGTCTCCCCGCCATTTCCGTATTCTACGCCCGCTATCCTGCACACATGCTCACGGAGGGCAAAAAGAGTGTCAATGTCAAACATAGACTCCACGCCCTGCACAACACAGGCCAGACGCTCCAGGCCCATCCCGGTGTCAATGTTCTTCTGCTCCAGCTCCGTATAATTGTTGTGTCCGTCATTGTCGAACTGAGTAAACACGTTATTCCAAATCTCCATGTAGCGGTCACAGTCACATCCTACCGTACAATCCGGCTTTTTGCAGCCGTACTCTGCGCCTCTGTCATAGTAAACCTCCGAGCAGGGACCGCAGGGGCCGGAACCATGCTCCCAGAAATTGTCTTCTTTTCCGAAACGGAAAATCCTCTCTGCCGGAATCCCTATTTTCTTATTCCAGATTTCGAATGCCTCGTCATCGTCCAAATAGACAGACGGATAGAGCCTGTCCGCTTCAAGGCCAACCACCTCTGTCAGAAATTCCCATGTCCAGTGAATGGATTCGTCTTTAAAATAGTCCCCGAATGAGAAATTGCCGAGCATCTCAAAAAAAGTACCGTGGCGCGCAGTCTTTCCTACATTTTCAATATCGCCCGTACGGATACATTTCTGACAGGTAGTCACACGTTTTCTCGGCGGAATCTCCTCCCCCGTAAAATATGGTTTTAACGGCGCCATCCCGGAATTGATAAGCAGCAGGCTCTTATCATTGTGCGGCACCAGAGAAAAGCTTTTCATGGCAAGATGCTCCTTGCTCTCAAAAAACTCAAGAAACATCCTTCTTAATTCATTAACTCCGTAATTTTTCATATTGTTCTCCTCAAATCTACTTTAAAATCACTATTTTCTAATTATAATGAGAGCGCCCTGATTTGTCAATGTTATTGAATATCAGAAAAGCAGCGCCAATACGCTGCCTTTCTGAAAAACTATTTTTTTGTCGTCGCACTCTTTGCAGAGCAGTAATAGCTGTATATCTTCTTTCCTCTCACTGTTTTAAAGGAACGTATCTTATATTTATATTTCGTGTTCTTTTTCAGGCCGCTGTTTGTATAAGAAGTTGTCGTTCCCTTTTTAATCGTCTTAATCGTCACGTATTTTTTCTTTGATGAATGATACCGCTGAATCTCATACCCGCTTGCACCGGATATCTGATCCCAACTCAGCTTTATCTTACTGCTTGAGGACGCCGAAACACTCAGCGTCGGTTTACGTATAATCGTGATGTACGTTTTTTTAATATAACCGGTCTTTTTCTTTCCGTTCACCTTGATGGATATGCGGTACCAGCTTCCGCTTGTGCCGGTTATCGTAACGCCCGTGTTGATTCCCAGCTTTTTAATCGTCTTCTTTGACGAGCTTGGGCCTGAACGCACGGCAATGCTCGTTCCGTTCGTCTTTCCGGTCATCGTAGAGTCCGTCTTTACTTTGACCGCGCTTGACGCAGGCGAGTACGCCGTCTTCCCGTCGGCTTTTTTATAAGCTTTTATCTTATATTTATAACTCTTTCCCATACTTCTTCCCGTATCCGTATAGGAAACCGTACGATCGCCGCTAATCGTTTTTATCCTTACGTATTTTTTCTTTGACGAATCATAACGGTAGAGGATATATCCCGATACGCCGGAAACCTTTTTCCATGACAGTTTCACTTTATCGTAAGAGGACGCTTTTCCCGAAAGCTTCGGGGCTGCGGGAGCTGCCGGCGTCGTAGTATTCTGCACGGACGACACGGTGCTTCCCGTCCCGTAGGAAATCGTACTTCCCGGCTTTATGTACCAGAAATTCATATCGACATTTCCGGAAATCCCGGATACCTTTCCGCTGGACGTATACTGCCAGAAATCATAATCCCCTGAATAATCGGTTTTTGACGTATAATGCGCCAGCCATACCGGAGCTTTTGCACTGATTTCCGACGCATACAAATCCGAAGAAAGCATACTCTTATTTGCATATACAAGCGGTGTATATCCCGCTTTCAATATCCTTTCGCAAAATGCAAGACATATGTCTGTCTGCGCCCTCCTGCTCAGCTTTTTGTTGGAAAGCCGTCCCTCCGCATAATATTCAAAATCAAAAACGAGGGGCATCGTAATATTATAACCCTTTACAGTCTGCAGCAGATATTCCGCTTCCTCTACCGCTTCCTTCTCTGTAATTGCCTGTGAAAATATATATGCGCCGACTTTCACCCCCGCCGCCGCCGCGTTCTTCATATTTGCCGCCGCCGTCGGATCTTGTGAAAGCTTTCCTGTACTGGTGCCCCGGTAAGAAGTCCGAACGAACGCAAAGTCTATTCCGGCCTTTCTTACGGAACTCCAATCAATCGTACCATTCCATTTTGAGACATCGATTCCCTGCCTGATGTCATAGCCGGAAAATCTGCTGTTATGCGTAATGCCTGTCGATGCCGCCCGCATCTGTCTCCTGTCGCCGTAAAACTCTTCCGGTATCTCCTCTCCGCTGAGTCTTCCCCGGCCGGGATCATCCATCTCTTCGGGAGTAAGCGCCTTCTCCTCCATATCCTCTGATACGGCTTCCGAATCCGGTTCCACATCCGTACGCTGCGTCTTCGCGGCCTTATCTGTTTTCTGTTCCTCAGAGGCTTCCTCTGTCTCCTGCGTCTTAGCGGCCGCATCCGTCTCCTGCGCCTTCTTCTCCTCATCTGAATCTATATCCGGTTCCCTGCTTTGCCCATCGCCGGTTTCTTCCAAATCTTCCGGCCAAGAAACATTCTCTTCCAAAGCCGCCTGTCCGGAATCACTTATTTCAGAAACTTCCTGTGTCGTCCCCGCCTTCTCAGATTCAGGTTCTTTTGCCGTCACCGTCTCTGAAAATACGGAAATCATCATGCAAAAAATTAACAGTACTGCAAGAAATCCACGTGTTTTTTTCATATTAATTTCCCCTTATCGTATAATTTTATATTCCCGTCGTCTGCCATATTATAAAATGAAGATTAAACCTATATTAAATTCCGTGCAAAAAATTAGAAGGGAAATTAACGGTTCACCATAATCTCCCTTCCGTATCCGGTTATTTTAATTCAATCTCAACCAATTCTTCCGGCGGCAGCGGCTTAGAAGACGCCTTCACAAAATCTTTAATCTTTTTCTGCGCGCTCGGAATCGGAATGTTGGTTCCGGCTCCGGCAACACAGCCGCCGGGACATCCCATCCCCTCAATCAGGCATCCGTTCATCCTTCCCGCTTTTGCAAGGGCAAGCACCTTCTTACAATCAGCAAGCCCCTCTGCATGTTCAATGTTCACCTCTACGCCCGGATAGTATTCCTTCACGCATTTTTCAATTGCGTCCGCAACCCCTCCGGCAACGGCATAGCCTCTTCCGGCTCCCGTCGCATTGTGGAAGGAAGATTCCGCGGCATACTTCTCAAGGTCAATATCCTTGGCGTCAAACATCGCCTGAAGCTCCTCAAAGGTAATGACAAAATCCACGTCACTGCGGACTGTCCGTCTCATGGCCTCCAGCTTTTTCGCCGCACATGGCCCGACAAATACTACCCTCGCATCGGGATGCTCCTGCTTGATGGTACGGGCAGTGGCCACCATCGGCGTAAGCTCCTGGGAAACCTGATCCACCATATCCGGGAAATATTTCTTCGCAAGCATTGCCCATGACGGACAGCAGGAAGTCAAAAGGAACGGGAGCTCTCCTGTGGTTACTTTTTTCACATAGTGATGCGCTTCGGCAACCGCTCCGATATCCGCACCCAAAGCGACCTCATAAACCTGTGAAAAGCCAAGCTCATGCAGAGCGGCCTTCAGATTCCTCGGCGTAATGTTATCCCCGAACTGTCCTACAAATGCAGGCGCAATCTCAGCGATAACCTCGTCCCCTTTCATAAGGGCGTGGGCAAGCTGGAAAATCTGCGACTTATCCGAAATCGCACCGAATGGGCAGTTTACCATGCACATGCCGCAGGATACGCACTTGTCGTTATTGATGACGGCACGTCCTTTCGCATCCGATTCAATAGCGCCGACTCCGCAGGCCCCCGCACATGGACGCTGCTTTCTCGAAATCGCATCATAAGGGCAGGCGGATTTGCATTTCCCGCACTTAATACACTTTTCCTGGTCTATGTAAGATTTCCCGTTAACAAAAGAAATCGCACCTTTCGGACATACCTCCATACAGGGGTGAGCAAGGCACCCTTTGCAGATATTGCTGACCTCATAACCCCTCTCTTCACATGCCATACAAGCTGACGGAATCACCTGCATAAGCGGCGGCTCATAATATTTATCAGAAATATTACTCGCTTCCAGTCCCGCAGTCAGGGGAGTCGGCTTGTTCTCCGGACGAAGCGACAGCCCCATTGCCAGCCTCAGCCTTTCCCGCACGATTGCGCGCGCACGGTATACGCTGTCCCGATACTGCTGCGTGTCCTCATTTACCATCCTATACGGTATTGCCTCCATCTCGTCCCGGAGATTCTCGTCATCCACCGTAAATCCTAACCTTGCCACTTCCTCAAACACTTTTCTGCGGATTTTGCGAACCGTAGTATCCAATCCTCTTATCATGGGCAGTTTTCCTCCTCATATCATCTATTTTCAATCTGCTATTACTATAATAAGCCGTTAATAAATTGTCAACGTATGATTTGTACAGATTTTTCTCTGATTTTCGTGCGATTTATATAGCCGCCCGGCAATTATAAAAGGATCATCCCATGCTCCCTGCAGGTTTCCCTCATCTCATCCGGCCAGAGACTTGCCTGCACCTCACCTACGTGCGCGCGGTCCAAAAGCAGCATACAAAGCCTTGACTGGCCGATTCCGCCGCCGATCGTATAGGGAAGTTCTCCGTTAAGCAGCATCCTGTGATACGGAAGATTCTTTCTCTCTGTGCATCCGGCTTTTTCAAGCTGCTCCTTCAGCGACTTTTCATCTACGCGGATACCCATGCTGGATATCTCTAATGCGCAGCCAAGCGTCTCAAACCAGAACAGGATATCGCCGTTGAGCTGCCAGTCGTCATAATCGGGGGCTCTTCCGTCATGAGGTTTCCCGTCTCTGAGCTTCTCGCCGATTTTCATAATAAAGACGCAGCCGTATTCCTTTGTAATCAGATTCTCGCGTTCTTTCGGAGTTTTGTCAGGATACCGATCCTGAAGCTCCTGTGAAGTAATAAATGTCACATCGTCAGGAAGGCGCTTTACCGCCTGCGGATATTTGTACCACACTTCATGCTCCATATGTTTGATAATCTTGAAAATATTTCTTACAACCGCCTCTAACGTCTCAAGATTCCTCTCCTCTTTTGTGATTACCTTCTCCCAGTCCCACTGGTCGACGTAACAGGAATGCAGGTTGTCAAGCTCCTCATCCCGCCGGATAGCGTTCATATTTGTATACAAGCCTTCTCCCGGCTGAAAGCCGTACCGCTTAAGCGCCATGCGCTTCCACTTTGCAAGAGACTGCACGACCTCAACCTCTTCTCCGGGAAGTCCTGCAATATCAAATCCCACCGGGCGCTCCACGCCGTTCAGGTCGTCATTGAGGCCGCTGCTCTTTTCCACGAAG
Organism: uncultured Dorea sp.; assembly: GCA_910579335.1. Lineage (GTDB taxonomy): Bacteria > Bacillota > Clostridia > Lachnospirales > Lachnospiraceae > MD308. The sequence continues at coordinate 12,326 of CAJTUQ010000054.1, forward strand.
AGCGGTGCGGAAATTCTCTCAAGATTCATCTCTTTTCCAAATTCCTTCTGAAACGTATCTCTGATATACTTAATGGCTTCCTGCGTCTTCCTCACATCAAGACGCGGGTCATCTTTTCCTTCTCCTTTTTTCAATGTTGTCAGCAAAAAGCGCTTCACTGCTTCTGCCCTGCAAATAATTCCTTTGCATAATATACGGACTGCATGGCATCCTTCCCATAAAAATCCGCTCCGATCCTGTCTGCATATTCCTGATTCAGCACAGCGCCGCCGACCATGACTTTGCAGTCCGGCTTTTCTTTATGCAAAAGAGCAATCGTCTCCTCCATGCTCACCACGGTCGTAGTCATAAGCGCACTCAGCCCCACAAGCCTTACGTCTTCCCGGACAGCCGTATCTAAAACCGTCTCCGGCGGCACGTCCTTTCCTAAATCGATGACAGCAAAGCTGTAATTTTCTAAAAGCACTTTGACAATGTTCTTGCCGATATCATGGATATCCCCTTTCACTGTAGCAAGTATCACTTTGTCTTTTTTTTGTTCCTCGCTGCCGCTTTCTGACAAAGCCTCCTTTATCACGGCAAACGCAATCTTTGCCGCATCTGCGCTCATAAGGAGCTGCGGCAGGAATATTTTTCCTGTCTCAAAGCCCTTCCCGACCTCGTCAAGGGCAGGAATCATCTCTTCATTGATAATAGAAAGCGGGGCCTTGTCCTTTACCATCCTGCGCACAGCTTGATACGCCTCTTCCTTCAACCCTTTCATAACAGCTTCTTTCAGCGTAAGCTTTGCGTCCTTCCTAAGGACGTCTTCCACCTTCCGGCCGCTGTAACGGCGGATAAATTCTTCGCAGTTCTTATCATAACCTGCCAGCGCACAGTAAGAATAATACGAACGCATCATATCCTCAGACATCGGATTGATGATTCCTGCGCTCAATCCATTCTGCATCGCCATCGTATAAAAAGTAGAATTGACCGCCGGACGGAAAGGAAGTCCAAAGGATATATTCGAGACACCCAATACCGTGCACACGCCATACGTCTCTCTCACAGCTTTCAATGCCTCAAGGGTCGTTTCCGCCCCGCCGGGGTCCGAGCTAATCGTCATCGCCAGCACGTCAATAACAATATCCTTCTTGTCTATGCCGTATTTTTCTGCTTCCTCAATGATCTTCCCTGCAATTTTAACACGCCCTTCCGCCGTATCCGGTATGCCGTCCTCATCTATCGTAAGGCCCACTGCCACTCCGCCGTATTTCTTTATCAGCGGGAACACCTTATCCATCTCTTCCTGCTTGCCGTTAACCGAATTGACCATCGGCTTGCCGTTATAGATGCGCATAGCCGCGTCCATCGCCCCGGCGTCTACCGTGTCAATCTGCAGCGGAAGGTTTGACACGCTCTGCAGTTCCTTCACTACCCGGACCATCATTGACTTTTCATCAATATCCGGCAGACCTACATTTACGTCCAGAATATGAGCGCCGTTATCCTGCTGGCTGATGCCCTCCTTTACGATATAATCAAGGTCATCCTCCTTTAATGCCTGTTTAAATCTTTTCTTTCCGGTAGGATTGATCCGTTCCCCTATGATAACCGGCTTCCGGCCTAAAAACACTGCTTTCCCATAAGAAGACACGACCGTGTCCTTCTTCTTTACCGGCCGGATACACTTCGGAAACAGTGCCGTATTCTTTATCTGCCGTACCATTTCCCGGATATGCTCCGGCGTCGTCCCGCAGCATCCTCCGACAAGGCACGCTCCCATTTTTACGATTTCCGCCATCAATCCTGCAAACTCTTCCGGCCGGACATCATAGTAAACTTCTCCGTCGCGCTGCTTCGGGAGCCCCGCATTGGGCTTTACGATAACCGGAAGAGAAGAAACCTTGAGTATTTCTTCCAGCACGGGCATCATCTGCTCCGGCCCCATGCCGCAGTTTATCCCAAGCGCATCGACTCTGAGTCCCTCCAGCAAAGCGACGACGGACGAAACATCGCCCCCGGTGAGAAGTTTGCCCTTGCCGTCAAAAATCATAGTGGCAAAAACCGGAAGCTTTGTATTTTCTTTTGCCGCCAGAACCGCCGCCTTCACTTCATAGGTGTCGCTCATTGTCTCGATATGGATAAGGTCGGCTCCCGCCGCCTCACCGATAACCATCGTCTCCCTGAATGCGGCGTAAGCATCCTCAAAGCTTAAGTCACCCATCGGTTTTAAAAGCTTTCCGGTCGGGCCGATATCCAGTCCGGTATAGACTTCCCTCCCGTCATGGACGCCAAGCTGCGCCGCTTCCTTTACATTAACAACCGCAGCTGTCACAACATCCTCGATATCGCAGCCGGAAGCCTTGAACTTTAGTGCGTTCGCCCCAAAGGTATTGCTCAGCACAATATCACTTCCCGCCTCGAAATACCGGCGGTGAATGTCTATCATCTCTTCCGTATGTTCAAGATTCCATACCTCCGGAAGCTCCCCCGGCTTTAGTCCCTTTTCCTGGAGGAGTGTCCCTGTCCCGCCGTCAAAAAACAATAATTCCTTTCCAAGCCGTTCTAATAACATTTATTCAGCTCCTTTACCTGTATTGCCGTATCAGCCGTTCGCAGCCAAGGTATCAGCTGCATCTTCGGTATGGGCAATCCTTTTTCTCACATGCTTCGCAGCCTTCGACAGGGCAGTTTTCTTGTTGTCTGCCAAGGCCGATAAGCGCCGTCACGGACTTCGAAGGCGTCAGCATACTGCCCTCTGTCATGGTGAGCCCAATCCGTCGCGGCGCATCCAGCATGGCAAGGATGTCTCCCTGATGAAGGATTGAAAAGTCTCCGTACCCAGGGCTGAACCTGGGCCTTGGATAATACCCCTTCTCTGCCGTCTCCTTGGCAATCTCAATCTGGCAGCCGTCAAGATATTCCTCTAAAAACGCTGCTGCGCATGCCTGAAGCACAACGGCCCTCGCCATATCCGTACATGAGTATCTCTTCAGCAGAATATCCACCTCTATGCCCAAAGTCGCCCCCAGAAGAACTGCCTTTTCACATCCCTTTAAGTTTTTAAAAAGGCTCCTGCTTTCAATCTGCATCGTTCCAATCCCGATACGCATATCTTCGGTTCTATGCAGTTCGAACACACGGTATACGATTCTTTTTTTTGCAGTCTTACGAAGCTCCCCGAATATCTCCCGTATCATCCGGATCGTACTATCATCCGCCTCACAGCTTCCGTATCCAAGATACCGGACAGCTTCCTTCTCCATCCGCTCCACAGACAACCTCCCGCTTAAACCAGCGTTACAATTTCAGACAGATTATGCATTATCGCTTCTGCAACCTCCGGTTTATTCATGGAATAGATATGAACATGGTTGATTCCGTTGGCAAACAAATCGATAATCTGGTCTGTCGCATAAGCGATGCCTGCCTGCTGCATCGCCTTCGGCTCATCCCCAAACCGCTCCAGCACATCAATAAACCGCTGAGGGAGCACAGTTCCGGACATGTCGCAGATTCTCTTCATCTGTTTTTTATTTGTCACCGGCATAATTCCCGGCAGCACCGGAACCGTAATCTGTTTCTCCCGGATTTTATAAAGGAAATTGTAGAAAATGCTGTTTTCAAAAAACATCTGCGTCGTAAGGAAATCCACGCCGCAGTCTACCTTGTGCTTGAGATTGTCAATGTCGTCCTTTTTACGCTCCGCCTCTACATGTCCCTCCGGATAGCAGGCCGCTCCGATGCAGAAGCTGCCCTGTTCTTTAATATCTTGTATCAGCTCGCTTGCATATTTATACTGATTCGGAAGAGGAAATTCCGATTCCCTCGGAATATCGCCCCGAAGCGCCAGTATATTCTCAATTCTTTTCTCCTTCAGCTGCCGGATTACCTCATGGACATGTTCTCTTGTGGAGGAAACACAAGTCAGATGCGCAAGGCTCGTCACGCCCAGATCGTCCTTGATGTGCGAAGCGATATTCACTGTATTTTTACTTGTCCCGCCGCCGGCGCCATAGGTAACGCTAATGTAGGAAGGCCTTAGCGCAGCAATCTTGTCCGTGGCCGCCAAAACACTTTCAAAGCCCGCATCCGTCTTAGGCGGAAACACCTCGAAAGATATATGCGGGGTCGTTTCCTTTAAAATATCTTTAATTTTCATAGTTCCTTGTCTCCTTATCGTCTCTAAGTCCTTATCCTCTGCACAGCGGGCCGCCTGTTTATCGAATGGCTTAAGCCGTACAAAAAAATCATATGTTATATACAATAAAGCAAATCAGCGAAAAATGCAAGAAAATCCGGCACATCCTTCAAAAAATGGGGGACGGGCCTCATCGCCCGTCCCCCGTCTGTTTTTACATATTGTCATACAATTCTTCATACTGCTTTGCGGAATTTTTCCATGAGAAGTCCATGTTCATGCCGCGCTCTACAATCTTATTCCAATCCCTCTTTTTATCATAATAAATGCGCTCTGCATACCGTACCGTTGCCATCATCTCATGGGCATTGTAATTTGTGAAGCTAAAGCCTGTTCCCGTCTTCTCGTATTCGTTGTAAGCCTCGACCGTGTCCTTGAGCCCTCCTGTCTCCCTGACAATCGGCACCGTGCCGTACCGGAGGCTCATAAGCTGGCTTAAGCCGCACGGCTCAAACAGAGACGGCATCAGGAATGCATCCGATGATGCGTAAATCTTATGGGACATCGGCTCCGAGTAATATATATTTGCCGAAACCTTGCCCGGATATTTCCATGCAAAGTGGCGGAACATATTCTCATACTGCTCCTCACCCGTTCCCAGCACTACAAGCTGTATCGCATCCTGGCACAGTTCGTCAAGCACATATGCCACAAGGTCAAAGCCCTTCTGATCCGTCAGGCGGGAGACGACGCCAATCATCATCGCCTTCTGGTCCTGTTCAAGGTTGAGCTCTTTCTGAAGCTCAATCTTATTCTTAATCTTCTCTTTGCGGAAATTAGCCGCATTATAATTGCTTGTGATATGAGGATCCGTCTCCGGATTGAAGTCCTCATAATCAATTCCATTCACAATACCGGAAAGACAGTTGGAACGGGCATTCATAAGGCCGTCCAGCTTCTCTCCGTAAAACGGCATCTTAATCTCTTCCGCATAAGTATTGCTGACTGTCGTAACCCTGTCTGCATATACGATTCCGCCCTTGAGGAAATTCGCATCCTTATAGGCCTCCAGCTTGTCCGGAGCAAAGTAATACTGCGGGAGTCCGGTAATGTCCCTTACACGCTTTGTATCCCATGTCCCCTGGAATTTTAAGTTATGTATTGTCATGATTGTCTTAATTCCACGATAATATTCATTGCCAAAGCGGAAATTATCGAGATAAATCGGAACCAGTCCTGTCTGCCAGTCGTGGCAGTGAATGATGTCCGGCCTGAAGTCAATGAGCGGCAGGGCGCTTAAAACCGCCTTCGAGAAAAATGCAAATTTCTCGATATCCGCATACATATCACCGTACGGCGCAAAACCGTTAAAGTAATATTCATTATCTATAAAGTAAAAAGTAATTCCGTCATATTCTGTTTCCAGAACGCCTACATACTGTTTTCTCCAATTTAAATCCATATAAAAATGTGTTTTATACTGCAATTTATCTTTCCAAATGTCTTTCATACACATGTATTTCGGTAACATTACCCGTACATCATACTTTTCTTTATTAAAATATTTCGGCAGGGAACCAGCTACGTCCGCCAATCCGCCTGTTTTTATAAAAGGTACTGCCTCTGATGTTGCAAAAAGTATTTTTTTCATGTTTCTTCCTCCCATCCCTGCGGTATGTTCTGTACTCCTCCCATTATACCGCATTTTACCAAAGAAAGAAAGTACTTATCTGTTTTTATATTCTAATCTAATCGTATCCGCAATCAATGCAACGAACTCTGAATTTGTAGGTTTTCCCTTGCCGTTGCTTACCGTATATCCGAAAAGGTCGTCTAACGTATCCAGCTTGCCCCGGCTCCACGCCACCTCGATTGCGTGCCGGATTGCCCTCTCTACCCTGCTCGCCGTTGTCTTATGGTTCTTCGCGATAGTCGGATACAGGATTTTTGTAATTGCATTCAGCACATCCATGTCCTCAACCGCCATAATAATGGCATCCCGCAGGTAATGATATCCTTTTATGTGGGCGGGGATACCGATTTCATGTATCATATCCGTCACCCGCGCTTCCAGATTCACCGACGGACTCTGCTCCGTCTGCTGCCGCTCCACCTTTGCGCCTCCCATTTCATTTTTTAACAGCTGTCTGGCGCTTTTGACACGGTTAAGCACCATCTCGTTGTTAAACGGCTTTAAAATGTAATAATTTGCCCCCTTCTTAAACGCATCTTCCGTAATTCTCTCCTGTCCGATCGCCGTAATCACGATAAAGTTCGGATGCTTCCTTATCTCTTTGTCGTGGTTAATCTGCTCCATGACGCTAAGCCCGTCCATTTTCGGCATAATCAAATCCAGCAGTACGACGTCCGGCTGTTTGTTCCGTATCAGCTCGTAGGCGTCCTCC